>JBFEUD010000045.1:0-10809 GCA_041547625.1 Sulfurimonas sp. | reverse complement strand
TTGATCCAAAAATTAAAAATGTTCGTTTTTATCCAAAAAATCAAAATGGAATGATCAGTTTTTTTGGAGTAATGGCTTCTAGTGATTATGAACAACTGATAGATGATGTGAAAAAGATTGCCGGTGAGATGCAGTTAAATGACTGGGGGCTTTTTCAACTTGTCAATGCGATATCAAAGCAGATTTATACTAAACCTGATGAAGAACAATTGTTTAGATGGTTTTTATTAACAAAGCTCTCTTATGATGTGAAAATTGGTTTAGTACAAAATCATATAGTTTTACTGCAAAATTCTAAACAAACTATCTTTTCAACACCTAGATATAAGATAGATGGTACATATTATTATGCAATAGACTATCAAAACTCGAAGAGTTCATTAGGAAGATTATATACATATGATAAAAAGTATCCAGAAGCTGTTAAAAAACTTGATTTTTATTTGTTTCATACCCCAAAATTTGAGCACTCATTTAAGAAAAAAAAGTTAAAGTTTTCAAATCAAACAGGCAGTTATGAAGTGGATGTGTCAATCAATAAAAATCTTATAGATTTTATGAAAACATATCCTCAGGTTGATTATGATGTATATTTTAATGCAGCTATTGATACGATGCTGTACGATGATGTTCTAACAGGATTAAGAAAGTATATTAACGGTAAAAAAGCATCATACAGTTTAAACTTTATTCTGCATTTTGTTCAAAAATCTTTTGAATATCAGAGGGATGATGAACAGTTTGGAAAAGATAAAGTGATGTTTGCAGAAGAAACACTCTACTATGAGCGTTCTGACTGTGAAGACAGGGCAATACTGTTTGCAAAACTGGTTAAAAAAATATTTGACTATGGTGTTGTAGGTGTGAAGTATAAGGACCATATGAACACTGCACTCTATATCCCTTTAGATGGTGATAAAGTAACAGTAGGAAGTAGAAAATATGTTATTGCCGATCCGACATACATTAATGCAAATATTGGATTGAATATGCCAAAATATAGAAATATTCAACCAGAATCTTTTATAAAGCTCAAATAGAAAAAAAAGGGAAGTATATGCACGCACAGGTAAAAAGACATGCTACGGAATTATTAGAACTCTTAACACTTCATTTACCGGATATGTTATGGATTAAAGATGTAGAAGGTACATATATTTACGCTAATAAAGCTCTTTGTGATGGTTTGTTGATGGCAAAAGATACTCATGAGGTTGTTGGAAAAAATGATGTGTTTTTTGCTTTAAGAGAAAGGGAAAAATACAAAGAAGATCCTAACTGGCATACTTTTGGTGAGTTGTGTTTTAACAGTGATAAAGTAGTTATTGAAAACAATAAACCTATGCGTTTTGAAGAGTTTGGAAATGTAAAAGGGAAAATGCTGTATTTAGAGGTATTTAAAGCCCCTTTTTATGATCGAAAAGGAAATATTATCGGGACTGTAGGTGCAGGACGTGATATTACTGAGTTAAAACAAGTACAAGAGAGCTTGGAAGAAAATTTAGAACTTTTGGAAAAACAAAGAAAAGAGTTAGAAGAGTTTAATGAAAAGCTAGAAGAAAAAGTCCGTTATGAAGTACAAAAACAGCAAAAACAAGAAAAGGTAATGCTACATCAATCACGTCAAGCGGCAATGGGTGAGATGCTTGAATCGATCGCTCATCAATGGAGACAACCGCTTAATATAATGGGGCTTGCTATTGCAAACATAGAAACACAACTGGCTGTAAGTGATATAAAAAAAGATGAATTAATAGAGAAGCTCGAAGCTATTGCTTACAATATTAGTTATTTATCAGATACTATTGATGATTTTAGGAACTTTTTAAACCCTGCTGCAGATGAACACGAAGCTTATTTTATGCCGAGTAGAAGTATTGTTGAAATATTGAGAATTTTAGAAGCACAATTGAGAAACTGTAATATTAAAATAGAGACAAAATTAGACAACGATCATTTTTCTTTTAAGGGTGTTGAAAATGAATTTAAACAGATCTTATTCATACTTATAAATAATGCGACTGATGCTATCAAAAAGTCTATAAAAGAAAATATCATAGAAGAGGGATATATTCGTCTCTCTTTAGAAAGTAATGGAAATATAGGAGTTGTAAAAATTTATGATAACGGTGGTGGAGTACCTATAGAGATCCAAGAGAAGATTTTTGAACCTTATTTTACAACAAAACACAAGACATCAGGTACGGGGATAGGGCTTTATATTGCGAAAAATATCATAGAAACAAGAATGAAGGGGAAGATCAAATTCATTCCGGAAGAGTGTGGCAGTACTTTTGCTGTTGAAGTACCAATTCATCAAATTTAAAAGATTTTCTGCTATTATGTAAGAATGAAAACGCTTCAAACACAATGTGATTGTTACAGAGATAAATTAACAGGTCTTTATAACAAAGCAGCACTCTTAGAATATATACAAACAAATAAGGAATATACTTTATTTATTTTAGATATTGATAACTTTTCAAATATTAATAATAACTACGGTTTTTTAGTAGGCGATGAAATACTTAAGAATATGACATCGTATCTTATAAAACTAAAACCCCCGCATGGAGAGGTTTTTCGTTTTGATGGTGATAAGTTTGTATTTTTAACCGATACACCTTTAACCAATGAAGATAAAGAAGAACTCGCACAATTGGTTATCTCTTATTTTAATCACATAGAAGTGTATCACTATGACAATATAGCAGTTAAAATTTACTTTAGTATCGGAGTCTATACAGGACAAGGATATGATTTACTCAATTATGCAAATCTTGCACTTGAAGACGCAAGACAATCTCGAAGGAACTCTTACAAACTGTTTGACGTTAATTCACCCTATATTAAGAATCATCTGCAAAATATAGATTGGATCAGTAATGTAAGAAAATATATAGAAGACGAAAAATTTGTCCTCTTTTATCAGCCAATTTTAGACAATAGAACAAATAAAATACTGAAATATGAATGTCTTATTAGAATTGCTCAAGGAACATCATACATTACACCTATAGATTTTATGTATGCATGTAAAGCTACGGGTACATTAGAACTGATTACCCGTTTTGTAATAAAAACGGCATTTGAAAAGTTTTCAAAAACAGAATATTCATTTTCGATCAATATTACATCGGAAGATTTTAATTTGGGCTATTTGGAAAACCTATTGCTTGATAAATGTGAACAGCATGATATCGCACCTTCAAGAGTAATATTGGAAATTTTAGAAGATATTACAACTATTGCCAATCCTGATGTGCTCATACAGATTAATTCTTTAAGAGATAAGGGCTTTCAGATCGCCATTGATGATTTTGGTGTTGAACATTCAAACTTTGCAAGACTGATAGATTTTCATCCAGATTATGTGAAAATAGACGGTATTTTTATTAAAAATATAGTAGAAAGTAAAAAAAGTCAAATTGTAGTACAGACTATTGTAGACTTTTGTAAACTTTGTCATATAGAAGTGGTTGCAGAGTTTGTTCATAATCAAGAAGTTTTGGAAAAAGTACAAGAGTATGGTATAGAATTATCACAAGGATATCATATAGGAAAACCGCAGAAAGAGCTTTTAGAAATTTAAAAGAAGAGAGAAATAAGATACTATCAAAAGATAGTATCTTTAAAGTTTTAATAGTTGATTGCAACTTTATATGTTGGATCATCTTCCTCATAAGTACAATGTGGCCCGGCTTTTTTAAGAATCGCTTTACAGTCCGCACTTAAATGTCTAAGGAGTAGGTTCTTTCCAGCATCTTCATATTTTTTGACAATACTGTCAATAGCTTCAACACCTGAGAAATCAAGTACCCTTGCATTTTTAAAGTCAATGACAACTTTAGGTGGATCTTGATCAATTGAAAAGTTATCAGAAAATGTTGTAGCACTACCAAAAAACAGAGGACCTTCTAACGAATAGACTTTTGTGCCATCCTCTTCTACATGTGTCTTCGCCCATATACGAGCATGTCTCCATGCAAATACCAATGCAGAGATAATTACACCTGCAATAACCGCAACAGCAAGGTCTTCTAAAACAGTAATAATAGTTACTGCAAGCATTACAAAAAGGTCTTCTTTAGGCATATGCTTAAAGTGGGAGAAACTTGACCATTCAAACGTCCCAATACTTACCATAAACATAATCCCTACTAAAACACCTACAGGGATAACATTGAGTACGTCTGTTAAAGAGATTACTAGTATTAAAAGACCTACTGCTGCAGTAAATGAAGAAAGACGTCCTAATCCTCCCGACGTGTAGTTGATGATTGACTGTCCAATCATTGCACAACCTGCCATACCGCCAAAGAAACCACAAGTCATATTACCGGCACCTAGTGCAATACACTCTTGATTACCGCTGCCACGTTCACCACTCATCTCATCTAAAACCGCAAGAGTAAGAAGGGACTCTATAAGTCCTACAAGTGCCATGATAATAGCATAAGGAAGTACCATGATAATGGAATCTAAACTAAAGAGTGTATCAGGAATAATAAGCTGCGGTAATTGTCCTTTAAACTCTGAAAGGTTTGCTAAGTTACCAACAGTCAGTGTATTGATACCTGCAAAATAAACAATGACAGTAAGCGCTACAATAGCAACAAGTCCAGCAGGAACAACTTTAGTATATTTTGGCAGGATGTACATGATGAGCATAGTTGTAAAAACTATAGCATACATCTCCCATCCCTGATGGTCAAAAAACTTGAATTGTGCCATTGCAATGACAATTGCCAAACCATTAACAAAACCGTATAGAGCGGGTTGAGGTACTAAACGGATAAATTTTCCAAGCTTAAAAACACCTACTAAAACCTGAATAAGACCGGCAAGGATTGTTGCAAGAAGGACATAGTTCAGGGTTTGGATATAGAGTTCATCCCCCGTGACCCCAATCTCCTCTAACATTACATTGGCTTCTAAAACTAAACCTATGATAACAACAGCAACACTTCCAGTTGCTCCGCTAATCATACCTGGTTTTCCACCTATAACAGCAGTTATAAGACCTAAGATAAATGCCGTATATAGACCTACAATTGGGCTTACTTCTGCAATAAAACTAAATGCAATTGCCTCCGGAACTAAAGCAACGGCAACTACTAAACCTGAGAGGATGTCATTTTTGATGTTGTGTGATGTATATTTTCTTATGTCAAACAAGGGCTTCCCTATGTAAAATGAAGTATGAAATTATAACGAAATTTATCCTTTATATAGGACAAAACGGTTCTTACCGCCATTTTTTGCTTCATACATGGCAGTATCGGCATCTTTAATGATTTGATCTTCACTGTCAAGATGATCTTGTGGAAAGATACGGACACCTATACTAGAACCAATTTTTACTTTGTTAGATTCAATAATAATTTCGTTATTGAGTTGATTTATAATTTTATATGCTACAAATTCTATTACATCATCTAGTTTTTTATAGCTGCTGTCTATATCTAGAAGAACAACGGCAAATTCATCTCCACTAAGTCTGGCAACTATATCACATTCGCGTACAGAACTTTTTAGGGCTTCTGCAACATGAAGAAGGAGTTTGTCTCCAACATGGTGACCAAAAGTATCATTTACTTTTTTAAAGTAGTCTAGGTCAATAAACAAGAATGCATTTTTAAAGCCGTGACGTTTTGAACGATTAAGCTCTTCACGCATTCTATTAAGCAGATGTTTTCTGTTTATGAGTTTTGTTAAAGCATCATGACTTGCTTGGTAGATTGCTTCTTCTTGTGCTTGTTTTAATTCGGTAATGTCAAACAGATGCCCAATGTAATTTTTGACATTTCCATCTTTATCACGAATAGCAGAAATAGAGAGTCTTTGAGAATATATTTTACCGTCTTTTCTTTTGTTAAACACCTCACCAGTCCATGAGCCTGTTGCATTGACACTGCCCCACATCGCTTTATATAAAGATTTAGGATTTTTTCCTGATTTTAACATAGATGTTTTTTTACCTATCGCATCTTCGGCACTGTAACCTGTAATTCTTTCAAATCCTTTATTAACTTTAATGATATGCGTATCTTTATCGGTAATTACGATTCCCTCATACGAATCAAGTGTACGAGATGAGAGTTCCAAGTCTTCAGAATGTTTTTCATGCTCTTTAAAAAGATTGTTGATAAGATAAATAAAATAAAGTCCAGATAGGATGGATACAATCCAAAGAACTGTAGCAATATTTAAATTATACCGAGTCTCACGATAATTACCATCCAAATTAACTATAAATTTGTTGAGTATATCTTTGGATACTTTATTAAAAGCATTGATATTATTTGTAGAAATTTCAAACCAATAGATGGCATCCTCTTTGTGGAGTTTATGCTGTTGATAAAGTTTTCGAAATCGCTCTAATGCTTCAATGTTTTGTTTATCTACATATTTTTTATAACTGCTTTCTGATAATCCATTTGAGTATAGTGACAGGTCAGTGACTTTACTTTGTTGATCTTGTTGTAGATATAAAAGTGTATCTTTACATTTGAAGTTGGAACTTTGAATAAGCAGATCGTTATATATACATGCTCTTTCAAGACCTGCACTCTCTTTAAGAAGCTCTAAATTGATAAGAAAGAGAGCATCATATCTGTTTTTATCTACTTTTGGAAGAAGATATTTGATAACATTAATGGTGTTATTGTTTATATGAGTATATGCTTGAAGCGCTTGATCAAAAGAGAGGTTTTGGTCTAACACTTTTAAACGTATAGCAGAAAGATTGTGGAGGGCGTTATCTTTATTGTCTTGTTGCAAAGTTTCTAAGAGTTTAATCGATCTATCACTATTTGCATAAGCTGTCACAAGTTCATCTTGAAGTTTTTTTGATTTGTTTGAAGCAACAAAGTGAACGGCAAGTTCTCTCTCTATTTGCAGGTTGTGTACAACATCTATAAGTTTTTCTATAATTAAAATATTTTCTTTTTGGGACTTGATAGTTTCTATATTAGAATTAGAAAGTTTGACATAGTAGAATGTAAAGTAAACTATTGAAATAGTAGGTATAAGAAAAATAATAAATATTTTTGATTTAAAAGATGTTAGATTTACACTCATGCTGAAGATTATAGCACAAAAACAATAATTCCCAAGCAGAATTTGGGAATTATTGAAGGGCTTGGAGTTGCTCCGTCACTTTAGATTTTTTATCTTCAGCTTCTGCAAGAGCTTCACGGTTTTTTGCTAAAACATCTTCAGGTGCATTTGATACGAAACGTTCATTGTTAAGCATACCGCTGAGTTTACCAATTTCTTTATCAAGTTTTTCAGCTTGTTTTGTCAGTTTGTTGATAATCGGCGTTAAATCGATGCTTTCAGTAGGAATGAAAGTCTCACACTTATCAGAGATATCACTCACTGAGTTTTCTACTTTTGCATCTGTGAATTCTACATTTTCAACTTTTGCAAGTTTAGCTATAAATGGTAGCATCATTGCTTTATCTTCATCACTGATATTATCAACTTTAACAAAAGCTTTTTCAATTTTTTGGTTTGCCATATCAACTAAAACTTTAGCACGGCGGATAGATACGATTGCATCCATAATAATTGCAAAAGTTTCTTCCTCTTTACGTTGTTTTGTTTTAAACGGATACTTTTTGATCATGATCGAATCAGAATCTTCCAAAGTTGTACCACTTAGTTGGTGATACAGATGTTCAGTAATAAACGGCATAAACGGATGAAGCAGTTTCATCGCTTCTTTAAAGATAGCACCAAGCTCTACGATTGAAGATTTATCAGCTTTAGAAAGCTCGATACCCCAGTCACAGAATTCATTCCAGATAAATCTGTAAAGAACCGTAGCTGCATCGTTGAATTTGTATTCATCCATTGCTGCACGAACCTCTTTAGTTGCTTGGTTAAGGCGAGAAACCATGTACTTACCAAGCGGCGTATCCATACAGAAACCACCTAGATCAGGGAAAGTATCTACGTTCATTTGTAAGAACTTCGCAGCATTGTAAAGTTTGTTTGTAAAGTTACGATTGATCTCCAGTTTTTGTGTACTCATACGGATATCACGACCTTGAGCAGCAGAGATAGCTAACGTAAAACGTAAGATGTCGGCACTAAATTCATTTACCATATCAAGTGGATCAATAACGTTTCCTTTAGATTTTGACATCTTTTGACCATGTTCGTCACGAACAAGAGCGTGAAGATAGATATGGTTAAACGGAAGTTCACCCATAAAGTTTTCACCCATCATCATCATTCTAGCTACCCAGAAGAAAAGGATGTCGAAACCTGTAATTAAAAGAGTATTTGGATAGAACTCTTTTAAATCATCTGATTGGAACAGTTTGTCCATTTCCGTATCACCATTACCCCAGCCAAGAGTTGAAAACGGCCAAAGTGCAGACGAGAACCAAGTATCTAGAACATCTGGATCTTGAGTAACGTTTTTGCTTGCACATTTAGGACAAGCTGATGGATGATCTTCTTGAGATGCAAACTCATGGTCACAATCATCACAGTAGAATACTGGAATTTGGTGTCCCCACCAAAGTTGACGAGAGATACACCAGTCACGCAGGTCTCCCATCCAAGAGTTGTAAGAGTTGATCCAATGCGGCGGGAAGAATTTCGCTTCACCAGCATTTGTTTTTTCAATAGATTGATCGGCTACTTCTTTTCTAACAAACCATTGCTTAGAGATATACGGTTCAACAATATTTTTACATCTGTAACAGTGTCCCACTTGGTGTTTATGATCTTCGACTTTGATCATAAAACCTTCCTCTTCAAGACGTTTTACAATTATGTCACGAGATTCAAGACGCTCTAAACCTTTGAACTCTCCAGCGTAATCATTTAAGATACCTTTTTCATCGAATACTGTAATGAATTCTAAGTCGTGGCGTTTTCCAACTTCGTAGTCGTTTTGGTCATGTGCAGGTGTTACTTTTACCACACCCGTTCCAAAGTCCATATCAACATGCTCATCTGCAATGATAGAAACTTCACGATCAAGTAGTGGAAGTTTTACTTTTTTACCGATAAGATCTTTATATCTTTCATCTTCAGGGTGAACCATAACAGCAGTATCACCGAAGTAAGTCTCAGGACGAGTAGTTGCAACTTCAACAAAGCCGCTTCCATCAGCAAAAGGATATTTGATATGGTAGAACTTTCCGTCATGATCTTCATATTCTACTTCGATGTCAGAGAGTGCACCGTCGTGTGTACACCAGTTAACCATATAGTTGCCGCGAACAATAAGACCTTTGTTATATAGGTGAACGAAAGCCTCTTTTACAGATTTTTGAAGACCGTCATCCATTGTAAAACGTTCACGTTTCCAAGCAGGTGATACACCCATTTTACGAAGCTGTGTCGTCATGATTCCTGCAGATTCTTCTTTCCATTTCCATGCACGCTCTAAAAACGCTTCACGGCCAAGCTCTTCTTTTGTAGTGCCTTCAGCTAAAAGTTGTTTTTCCACTACGTTTTGAGTTGCAATACCTGCGTGATCCGTACCAGGTTGCCATAGGGTTTTAAACCCGTCCATACGTTTATAACGAGTGATAATATCTTGAAGTGTAAATGTTAATGCGTGACCGATATGCAGACGACCTGTAACATTCGGTGGCGGCATCATGATCGCAAAGTTTTTGCCTTCTTCTTGGATTTCTTTGTTCCCGTCGATCTCAAAGTATCCGCGATCTTCCCAAATTTTATAGTATTTATTCTCAGTTTCTTGAGGATTGTACTTGTTTTCTGACATTCTTTTAGCCTTCAAATCTTTTAATAAATTTCGCGATTATATCCAAAAATAGGTGAGGATTCGCTTAGGAGCCAAAAGTACACATTTTGGTTTGGAAACTATGCCAAAATTCGTTATAATTAATCTAAGTTAGATATAAAGAAGGGAATGTGTTTTTTAATGGATTTCATTTATACAATCAGCTTTTATGTTCAAATATTGAGGTAGACGAATACTCTTCAGAAATGAGGAAGGTTGTACTTGTAAATATTTTATTAATCATAAGTGCAGTTATGCTTCTGACTTTTTCTTTCTACAATCTTTTTATCCAGAATAATCAAACTTTATTTGTTATTGATCTTATATCATTTTTTGTTGCAATATTTATTTTTTATAATTTGCGTAAAACATTAAAAGTAGAGCGGGCATCTATAATGACAACATTATCTATTTTTACGATGATGATTGCCGTAGTTTATTTTGAAAAAGGAGATAATTTTACTTTAGTATGGACAGTTTTTTTCCCTGTATTTGCTATTTTTTTAAATGGTAGTAAAAAAGGTCTGCTCATTACTTTAGTCTTTTATATGATAGTTTTCTATTTGACTTATCAAGGCTTGAATCTTTGGCAAAACGGTTTATGGAATGAAGCTAGCTATACACGTTTTATAGTTACAAATATTGGGATCACTGTTATTATCTTCTTTTTTGAAATTAGTTTTGAGAAGGCTCACAAAGCTTTGGAAAAAGTAAGAAGAAAAGAGAAAGATTATATTGAAATTTTAGAAGAGTATTCCATTACAGATCCTTTAACCCAAGTTTATAATAGAAGATATCTAAGTATACAATTTGACAGACTGTTTGAAAAAGCAAAAAAGCATAACAGTTTCTTCGCTCTTTATATATTTGATATAGATTTTTTTAAACAATATAACGATACATATGGGCATATTGCAGGAGATACGGCTTTACAAAAAACAACAGACATATTAACGCAAGAAGTATTAAAGCGAGAAGTGGATTGTATTTTTAGGTTAGGCGGTGAGGAGTTCTGTGGACTGCTTATAGCTGAT
>JBFEUD010000044.1:0-10917 GCA_041547625.1 Sulfurimonas sp. | reverse complement strand
GTTTTTTCAAGAATGTGTTATCGTTATTTTCAACTTTTAAGTGATGGTGTTTAGAAATAAAATGAAGATTCTCATTTCTTTTCAGTGCACCTGGAAGAAGTCTAGATTCAGTTAGAACTTGAAAACCGTTACAAATACCTAAAACTTTTCCACCTTTGTTTGCATACTCTTTTACAGCTTTCATAACAGGCGAAAATTTTGCAATAGCACCACTTCTTAGATAATCTCCGTAAGAGAATCCTCCCGCTACAACAAGAAGATCAGTATCAGCTGGGATCGACTCTGCTTTATGCCATACGATTTCAGTCTGTGCACCTAGCTTTTCAAATGCATACTGTGTATCGTATTCACAGTTTGTACCTGGAAATTGTAAAATTGAAACTTTCATTACACTAGCTCTATTTCGTAATCTTCAATAACAGTATTTGCTAAAAGCTCTTCACACATTTTTGTTACTTCAGCCATAGCTTTTTCTTTGTCAGACTCTTGAAGTTGCAGTACGATTTGTTTACCAACACGAACATCATCTACACCATTGAAATGAAGAGATTCTAGTGCGTGGTGTACAGCTTTTCCTTGAGAGTCAAGAACACCTTGTTTTAAAGATACGTTTACAATTGCTTTCATTATTTGTCTTTCCCTTGGTTTTATTTGTTTAGAATACGGTTTAGTACTTCTTCGTAAGCTACTTTAAGTCCACCTAAACCTTGACGGAATCTGTCTTTATCCATTTTTTCACCTGTTTCCATATCCCAAAAACGACAGTTGTCAGGCGAGATTTCATCAATCAGAATGATGTTTCCTTCAGAGTCTTTACCAAACTCAAGTTTGAAGTCAACTAAGTTTAGACCTTTCGTAGCAAAATAAGGTTTTAAAACATCATTTACTTGTCTTGCCATTCTGCGAAGTTTATCAAGCTCATCTTGATAATCTACTAAGCCTAAGATAAGTGCATGCTGATCGTTAAGTTTTGGATCACCTAAGTCATCGTTTTTATAGTCAAATTCAACAAGAGTAAATGGAAGCACTTTTCCATCTTCAATACCTAGATTACGAGAGAGTGAACCTGTCGCAATATTTCTTACAATTACTTCGATTAAGATAACATCAGCTTTTTTATGAAGCATATGGTTGTCATCTAACATTTTGATGAAGTGAGTCGGAATACCGTTCTCTGCTAAAAGTTTAAATAACTCTGTAGAGATTTTATTGTTTAGTGCACCTTTTCCTGCTTCACTAGATTTTTTCTCACCGTTAAACGCTGTTAAATCATCTTTAAATTCAGAGATTACAAGGTTTGCATCCTCTGTAGACCAGATTTTTTTTGCTTTACCTTCATAAAGAAGTTCTTTCTTTTCCATGTTAAAAATTATCCTTTCGTAATTATAAGAGCTCTTAGAATATCAACTCCGGTTTTGAGTTGATTATCTTTGTTTAACATTTCTGGCGTAATTATATCTTTTTTATCTTTTTGATTAGCTTTGTCGTTAGATTTTTTTCCATCAACTTTTTCTAATTCTTGTTCAAGATGTTTTTTTAGGTCTGCTTCTTTAATCGCAAATTCATTTTTATGTGTTTTTAGTTCACCTGGCAATGCTGTAATGTCAGGTGCTACACCAACAGCTTGAATAGTTCTACCGCTTGGGAGATAATATCTTGCAATCGTTAGCTTAATAGCCTCTTCATCTGTAATTGGAAGAACAACTTGTACACTCCCTTTGCCAAATGTATTTTCACCTACCAATACTGCACGTTTGTGATCTTGTAGAGCACCACTTACGATCTCACTGGCACTTGCACTTCCGCCGTTTACTAAAACAACCATAGGAACGTTTGTGATTGTTGCCGAACTCGAAGCGTTGTATACTTTGTCTTCAACCTGGTTTCTTCCTTTCTGAGAAACAATTTTTCCGTTATTTACGAAAAGATCGACAAGACCAACTGCTTGATCAAGTAAACCTCCAGGATTGTTTCTAAGGTCTAAAACTATCCCTTTTGTGGTTACTTTTTTGTTTTTTATAGCTTTTTCAACATCATCAGCTACTTTTTTATCAAAACTAGAAACTCTGATATATAAGATGTCATTCCCGACTACTTTTGAGTGAACAGAATCGATAGTAATCTTACCTCTAACGATATGTACTTTAATAGGTTCAATTTCACCTTTTCTAACAATTGTAATATCAATAGGTGCACCCACTTTTCCGCGCATTAAAGATACTGCTTCATCGATTGTCATACCAAGTGTGGACTTGTCATTGATTTTCAGGATAATGTCACCCGCTTTGAGCCCTGCTTTATCTGCAGGAGTATCATCAATTGGAGCAATAACAGTTAATGCACCGTCTTTCATGCCTACCGTAATACCAAGGCCTCCAAATTCACCGTCCGTTTGCACTTTGAGTTGTTTATAATCTTTCTGTGTTAAATAATTCGAGTGTGCATCGAGATTTTTCATCATACCGTCAAGTGATTTGTCGATCAATTCTTCAATTGTTACATCATCAACATTGTATTGTTCAACTATCGATATCACTTTTGTAAATTTTGCCAAAGCTTCTAGTCTTGAAGCTTCCGCATCTTTTTTTGTCACTTCTGCAAATAGTGAACTTGAAACTAAAAGTGAAAGCGATAAAGCTACTGAACTAAATCCTAATGTAAAAAGCTTTTTGTTTTTCATGGTATATACCTAATGTTTATTATTGTTGAAATTTAAAGAGGATATTATACCAACTCTTATTAAATGGTAGTTTAAAATTAATTATATATAATGTCGAATACAAAAGGCTACTACTGCAAAAAAGGTGAATAAATCTTTATGAAAAATATTGTACTAATCGGTTTTATGGGTGTTGGCAAAGGAAGTGTTGCACGTGAAATTTTACAACACTCCGATTATATAGCGATCGATACTGATGACCTCATTGAAAGTATGGAAAATAGAAAAATAAAATCTATTTTTGAAACAGAGGGTGAAGAGTATTTTAGAAAATTAGAAAAAAAAGTAGCTAAGTGGCTTGAGGGAAGTGTAAAAAACACACTAATCTCAACTGGCGGTGGCTTTTATAAACAAAAAAATATTAAAAAAATAGGTACAATAGTTCTTTTAGATTCTCCGTTTGATGAGATTATTAACAGAATTAAGGCACATCCAAAAGCAGAAAAAAAGTTAAAAAAGAGACCTTTATTGCAAGATCTTCAAAAGGCAAAAGAACTGTATGAACAACGTCGGCCTGAGTATTTAAAACTAGCCGATGTAGTAGTGGATGTAACAAATAAATCAGCACACGATTGTGCTAAGGAAGTACTGAAAAAGGTGAAGAAAGCATGAAAAAACTGTTTTTAATGATGCTGCTATTATGTGCATCTGTATTTGCAAATGAAATAAATTGGGCAGAAGATTTTGAAAGCGGAGCCGCTACAGCAAAAAAAGAGCAGAAGCCTGTACTGTTTGTATTTTCAAGACACTCTTGTAAATATTGTGATATTTTAGAAAAAACAACATTTTCAAATCCTAAAGTTATTGATACATTGAATAAAGATTTTGTATCAATTATTGCGTACAGTGACGAAGGTGATCAGTTTCCTCAGATGTTATGGAGACCAGGAACACCGACATTATGGTTTTTAGATGAGAATGCTGAGCCGATGTATCAACCGCTAATGGGTGCAGTTGGTGAAGAGTATTTTATTGAAGCATTAAAAGTAGTAAAAAAAGAGTTTGATTCAAGAAAGAAATAAGGCAAAAGAAAAATGATAAACATAGCTACAAAAGATCCGAATTTTCAGGCAAGTTTCCAAGAGCTTTTAGGGCGTGGAAAAATGGATATTGCAACAGTAAGCAATATTGTAATGAATATTATCGATGAGATTAAAAAAGATAAGAACAAAGCATTAAAAGAGCATATTGCAAAGTTTGACAAGTGGACACCTGTAAATGATGAAGACCTACAAATTTCATCAGAATTAATGGCAAAAGCATATGAAAATCTAGATCAAGAATTAAAATCTGCATTGCACTTGGCATACGATCGTATTAAGACGTATCATGAAAAGCAAAAACCTCAATCTTGGTTTGATACAGAAGCGAATGGGACTATTTTAGGGCAAAAAGTAACTCCTGTAGATAGTGCGGGTCTTTATATCCCTGGTGGAAAAGCGGCATACCCGTCGTCACTTTTAATGAATGTTATCCCTGCTCAAGTTGCGGGTGTTGAAGAGATTGTAGTTTGTACGCCGACACCTGATAATGAACCAAATGAGCTTCTTTTAGCGGCTTGTCATCTATGTGGTGTAACAAAAGTATTCAAAGTTGGTGGTGCAAGTGCAATTGCAGCGATGGCATACGGTACTGAAAACATTCCAAAAGTGGATGTAATCACGGGCCCAGGTAATATTTTTGTTGCTACGGCAAAAAAGATGGTTTTTGGTGATGTTCATATCGATATGATTGCTGGACCGAGTGAAATCGGAATCTTAGCAGATGAGAGTGCAAATCCCAACCATTTGGCAATTGATCTTCTCTCGCAGGCAGAACATGATGAGATGGCAAGTTCGATCTTAATTACTCCATCACAAAAACTAGCTGATGAAGTAACTGTAGAGATTGAAAACTGGTTACTAAAACTTCCTCGTCAAGAGATTGCAAGAAAATCGATTGAAGAGCGTGGAGCGATTATTGTAACTAACGATATGGATGAAGCTATAAAACTGATGAACGAGATTGCACCTGAGCACTTGGAAGTAGCAACAACATCACCGTTTGAACTTTTACCGTATATCAAACATGCGGGTGCTATTTTCCTAGGACACAATACTCCAGAAGCAATTGGTGATTATGTAGCGGGACCGAACCATACATTACCGACTGGCGGGACTGCAAAATTCTATTCGCCGCTTAGTGTTGAGAATTTTATGAAAAAATCTTCTATCATCTCGTTTAGTTCACAAGCAATTAATGAGATCGGAGAAGAGTGTGCACTCATTGCCAATACTGAAGGCTTAACTGCACACGAACAATCAGTAAGAGTAAGATTAAAAAAATAGGATATTAGATTTGCCGAAATTTACATCATTATCATTAAGCGAAGCACAACAAAAAGTTATTGAAGCAATAACTCCAAAAACTGAATCACGTTTCATTCCGACGATGGAAGCTGAACAATCGATTCTTGCTAATGATATTGTTGTAAAGAAAAACTTGCCTTCGTTTGATAATTCAGCAATGGATGGATTTGCCTTTAAGCATAGTGATAAAGGGAAGAAACTCAAAATTGTCTCTACAGTATTTGCTGGTGAAAAACATAGTTGCAAAGTAGAAGAGGGTGAATGTTGCAAAATTATGACAGGGGCAAAAGTGCCTCAAGGTGTTGATACAATTGCTCCTATTGAAAACTGCAGTGATGTGACAGAGGAGAGTGTAGTGGTTCCTGAAAAGATTAACTTAGGTGATAACTTAAGAAAAAAAGGGGAAGAACTTCAAGCTGGTGAGGTTTTATTCCATAAAGGTGATATTTTAACTGCTGCACATATCGCACTTTTGGCTTCTCAGGGAATCACAATGGTTGAAGTGATTGCACCGCTTAATATTGCCGTTGTTTCTACTGGGGATGAGATCAAAGAACCTTGGGAAGAAGCAGATGAAGATGAAATTTTCAATGCGAATGCTTTTGGTATAAAGTCCCTTTTAAAGCAGTTTGGATTTGGGGCGTCATATATAGGTGCAATCCCTGATGATTTAGAGAAAACTATTGAATTTATCTCCACATTAAACTCTTATGATGTTGTTATTACAACAGGCGGAATTAGTATGGGAGATGCTGACTTTTTATATCAAGCTTTTGTCGCAAATGGTCTTGAATCAATTTTTCATGGAGTGAATGTAAAGCCTGGACGTCCCACAATGATGGGAAAAATGGGGACAACTCTTGTAATGGCTATGCCTGGAAATCCACTGACAACAATGTTAAATGTATTTACTTTGTCTATTCCTGCTTTGTTTAAAAAACAGGGTGCTAGTGAATGTTATCATAGTGCTTTTTATGTCAAAAGTGCTAAAACATTAAAACTCAGATCCGGAAGAGATAATATGGTGCTTGGCTACGTAAAAGAGGGAATTTTTTATCCTACAAGAGACAATAAAATCGGTTCTGGAATGCTTTCACCGCTAGTAGAGAGCAATGCTATTGCATATTTTGCCGACAATGTTGAAGGATTTCAAGAGGGTGAATACCTAAAAGTTGTTTCTCTTCAAGACATTAGCAGAAGTAATATGATTAATTCTGTAAACTTTTAATGATTTTATCTACTCCGACAATTTAAGTTTAAATCTACTCACTCGCCCGTATATCTCAAAAAAATCACATAAATTTATTTTTTATTTAAGATTACTTAGTTACTATATCCATAGTAAAAAAAGCGCTTATTGCCTAAAATAAGGGCTTCTTTTAATTTTAATTAGTCTTGGTTATAACTTAAAAAAAACTAGCCATATTTAGTCAAAGGAGAATATATGCAATTAGGCTTCCTAGTTGATTTACATCTTTGTATGGGATGTAAGGGTTGTGAAATCGCATGTAAAGTGGAAAATGAAGTTCCGCTTAGTACATGGAGACTTCGTGTTAAATATGTAGACGTTGGGACTTTCCCAGAAACTAAAAGAACATTTACACCATTAAGATGTAACCACTGTGAGAATGCTCCATGTGAGAGAATTTGTCCGGTAAGTGCACTACATTACTTAGAAAATGGTATTGTAAATATTGATAAAGAAAGATGTATCGGGTGTGCTGGATGTGTTATGGCTTGTCCATACGGTGCGATTTATATCGATCCACAAACACAAACTGCTGATAAGTGTACTTATTGTGCTCACCGTGTAGCTTCTTCAATGATGCCTGCTTGTGTTGTTGCTTGTCCAGTTCAAGCGAATATTTTTGGTGATTTAGATGATCCAACATCTAACATTTCAAAATATATTCAATCTCACCAAGGTGATGTTCAAGTTCGTAAACCTGAAAAAGGTACAAACCCTCATCACTACTATACAGGTGGAGGAAATATTACTCTTAACCCACTTGCTGCAGCAAGAGAAGAGGGACATAACCTATTTAACAATATTACTAAACTTCCACTAGGAGGGCATCACTAATGGTACATGAAACTGTAACAGCTACTAATGCTGTAGTAACTTTGGATGTGGCTTTACCGGATATTTTTTGGGGCTGGTATGTTACTATGAATATGTGGGCGAAAAGTATTGGTACAGGTTTAATCTTTATGCTTTTCCTATTAATGAAGAAAAATGCAAGTGAAATGGAAGGTCTTAGAACTTCTACACTAATTGTATCGTTCGCATTTATGAACATCTTCTTATTATTTACTTGGTTAGACCTTCACCAAATGTGGAGAATGTGGCATATTTTCTTCTACCCACACTGGACTTCAGCAATTACTGTTGGTGCATGGATGGCTACACTGTTTGTTGGGTTAGAGTTCTTAATGATTGTTGTAATGCTTCTTAAAAACAATACGGCAGCATTCGATAAGTTATTATTCTGGGTAACTTTACTTGCTATTCCTGTTACGCTGTATACTGCAGGTATCATGGCAGAAGCGACAGCTCGTGAATTATGGCAAATGCCAACTGAGTCTGCACAAATGATTTTAGCAGCTACACTTTCTGGTTCAGCAGCAATGATTTTAATCGGTGGTGCAAAACTTAGCGATGAAACAAAAAGATTTTTTGGTGCTATCTTAGGTTTAAGTGCATTAATGGCATTTATTATCTATATGTCAGAGTATATCTTCGGTGCAATGAAAGCTGAAGAAGTTGCTGCTATTTTAGATTATGTTAAAGGTCACGGTGAATACTCAACTATGTTCTGGATTGGACAATGGGTAGCGTATATTTTACCAATGTTACTTGTAGCATTCAGTAGAATTAATAACTCAACTGCTATGTTAAACCTAGCAGCTATTTTAGCAATCGTTGGTTTATGGGTTGTTAAACACGTTTGGTTAGTAATACCACAATTATTACCATTAAGTTAAGAAGAGGATTTTAAATGTATTTAGAAAGTAGAAGAACATTTTTAAAAGGTGCTGCATTTACAGTTGCTGGCGCTGCAATCGCGAAAGGTGTTTTTACAACTGACGCTATTGCTGAATCTGTTGAAGAAAGTAAATTTACAAATACTCCAGATTCACTATCATTCTATCCTCCTATGGAAGAGTGGTCTGACTTTAAAGAGTTAGATGGTGATGATTGGAAAAGAGGTGGTATTGATCGCCACGGTGTAAGAAGTGAATCAAACCCTGACGGTATCGAAGTAAACGATTACATGATCGTTCCAACTGCTTGTTCAAACTGTGAGGCATCTTGTGGTTTAACTGCATGGGTTGACAAAAAATCATTCACTGTTAAAAAATATATGGGTAACCCGTTACACCCAGGTTCTCGTGGTAGAAACTGTGCTAAAGGTTATGCTACACAATCTCAAATGTATGATCCGGATCGTATCCCATTCCCATTAAAACGTGCTCCAGGTTCAGCTCGTGGTGAAGGTAAATGGATCCGTACAACATGGGATGAAGCTATGACTACTATCGGTAACAAGATGGGAGAAACATTAGCTAAAGGTGATGAATTATCTAAAAAATCTGTAATGTTCCACGTTGGTCGTCCAAATGAGAATGGATTTACTGGTAAAGTATGGCATACTCTTGGTTGTGATGCATTTAACTCACATACTAACATTTGTTCATCAAATGGTCGTACTCCAACAATTCAATGGGCAAATGACGATAGAACATCTCCAGACTGGGCAAATGCTAAGTTAGTATTCCTTAACTCTTCACATGCTGCAGATGCTGGTCACTATTTCCAACAATCAGCTTCATTCATCGCTGATGCAAGATCTAAAGGTGCTAAACTTGTAGTTATGGATCCACGTATGTCTAACTCTGCTGGTATGGCAGACCTTTGGATCGCTGCATGGCCAGGTTCTGAGCCTTTAATTTACTTATACCTAACTCAAAGAATTTTAAATGAGGACAAAGTAAACCGTAAATTCGTTAAAAAATGGATCAACTGGGAAGTATTCTTAGATAACAAAAAATATCTTAAGTATATGGTAGAAAAAGGTTATATCTCTAAAATGCCTAAAGGTAATGACTTTGATGCATTCTTAGATACTATCAAAGAACTTTATAGCCCATATACACTAGAGCACGTTTCAAAAGAGACACACGTTCCAGCATATAAATTAGAGCAACTTTACGATATGTTCATCTGGGCTGGTGAGTCTGTTTCTTCATACTTCTGGAGAGCTACAGCTGCTGGTAACCGTGGTGGTTGGATGAGTGGTAGAACTGGTTATTTACCACTTGCATTACGTGGTGCTATCGGTCCTGAAGGTGGTACATTCTTCCACCATTGGCATGTTATTTCTGTTGCTGGTAAAGGTGGTTCAGCTACTGTTGGTCAAGGTAAACGTGGTGCAAACATTCCTAAAGTTGATGTGTACAATGAGCTTACTTGGCCGCCAGAATGGCCTTTATCAACTTACGAGTTATCTTTCTTATTACCACACTTATTAAGTGATAAAGAGTGGCAACAAAAATGGAAAGATAAAGGTCTTAACGTACCTGAAAAACTTTCTGTATGGGTTCCTCGTATGTATAACCCAGTATGGATTAACCCAGATGGTTTCAGATGGTTAGAGGTAATTAAAGATGAGTCTAAAATGGAACTTACTTTCAACCTTTCACCAACATGGTCTGAGACAAACTGGTATGTTGATTATATCTTACCTGTAGGTCTAGCTGGTGAGCGTCACGATCAACACTCTGAAGCAACAATGCCTGCACGTTGGACATCATTCCGTCAACCGGTTATGAGAGTTGCATTAGAAAAAGCTGGTTGGAAACCACAAAACCCTAACCGTGCTACACTTGAAGCACACATCAAAGCTGGTCTTGGTGAAGTTTGGGAAGAAAATGAATTCTGGTTTGATATGTGTGTTAACTATATCGATCCAACTGGTAAACTTGGTATCAAGAAAATGTGGGAATCTAAAAAGAATCCTGGTAAACCAGTTACAATTGCTGAATGGTATGATGCAGCATTTGGTGACAACTTACCAAATCTTAAAGCAACAGCTACAAGCGATGCTAGATACAAAGATGCTGAATACCCAGTATACGAGTACATGAGAGATCACGGTGCATGGTTAGAAGAGAATAAAATCTACTCTGCACAAGAGCGTGAGATTAAAGAAGAGGGTAACAACTATATCGCTCACGGTAAAAAATATAACAAGCATCACGTACACACTGATAAACGTACAGGTGTTATGTCTGTTGAACACGATGGTAAAAAACATGCTATCGGTATCGAAATTGACGGTAAGAAAATGGAAGGTTTCGCAACTTTAGATAAGAAACTTGACTTCTTCTGTGAGTGGTTAGCTGAAGATTGGAAATGGCCAGAGTATGCAATTCCATTCTACCCAAGAACAGCAGAAGAGAAAAAAGAGATGCATCACATTGTTTCTCACGTAGACCATACTTATATGACTGAAGAGAACTCTTATGCATTAAATACTGTATTTAGATTACCGTACAACATTCATACGCGTTCGGCTAACTCTAAACACTTAATGGAAATTTCTCAAAACCACGACCCGATTTGGATCTCTACTAAAGATGCAAAACGTCAAGGTTTCAAACGCGGTGATGCTATCCGTGTAAGAATCGTGGATTCTGTAACTGGTCTAGAGTCTGGTTACTTTGTTGCTATGGCTGTACCAACTGAAGGTGTACTACCAGGTACTCTTGCATGTTCACACCACGGTGGTAGATGGAAACTTGTAAACTCTGTAACTGTTCCTAACGGTGTTACAGATGGTAAAGTTG
>JBFEUD010000043.1:0-11151 GCA_041547625.1 Sulfurimonas sp. | reverse complement strand
TATCAAGACCTGAAAGCCCTGCGGCTTTTGTTACTTGAGGATCTGCTAGAAGCTGATTTCTCACCTCATCAGTTACAGCTTTTGTTCTTTGAAGTGAAGTTCCCGGCATCATATTTTGAATAACCATAACAACCCCTTGATCCTCACCAGGAACAAGACCCGTAGGCAGACGCATCATCATCATATACGCCCCTGCTATCATCACCAAAAAGAGCAGGATATTAAAGATGCTAAAACGGATTACACGCTTCACACCCGATGTAAAACTTTCTGTAGCCTTTTCAAAGAGCTCATTAAATTTACGAATCGGCCAAAACGGTGTCGGTTTTTCATGTTTTAAGAACAGAGCACATAACGACGGTGTCAGCGTTAAGGCGATAATTCCTGAAATAGTTACAGAGATAACGATTGTAATGGCAAACTGCTGATATAGCTTTCCACTAAATCCACCCATAAATGCAGCCGGGATAAATACAGCAGATAATACAAGTACGATCGCAATTACAGGACCTGTAATCTCCTGCATCGCTTTTGTTGTCGCTTCTTTAACACTTAAGTGTTTATTCTCCTTGAGAATCCTTTCGACATTTTCAATTACGACAATGGCATCATCAACAACTAAACCGATAGCAAGCGTAAGGCCAAACAGAGTCAGCAGGTTGATCGAGAAATCCATTGCATAAAAACCTGCAAATGTCCCTATGATGGAAACAGGAATTGCAAGAACCGGAATAATCGTCGCTCGTACATTTCCTAAAAACAGATAGATAATTGCAACAACCAGTAAAATAGATAGACCGAGTGTAAAGATCACCTCTTCAATTGATTGTTCTACGAATTCCGTCGGGTCATACGGTACGCTTATCTTAATATCTTCAGGAAACTTTTTTGAAAGCTCTTCCAACATTTGGTCAAGCTTAGCAGAAACCTCCAGTGCATTTGCTCCAGGTGCCAAGAAAATACCTACAGGCA
The DNA here is from genome assembly GCA_041547625.1 of Sulfurimonas sp. GTDB lineage: Bacteria > Campylobacterota > Campylobacteria > Campylobacterales > Sulfurimonadaceae > Sulfurimonas. The sequence continues at coordinate 10,179 of JBFEUD010000043.1, read as the reverse complement.
TCATCGGTTCTTTATTATACGTTGCTTGAAAATAGTACGACTCTGATCCCAGTTCAACATTTGATACATCTTTGAGTCTTAATGCTGAACCGTCACTGTTTGAACGCAGTATAATGTTTGAGAACTCTGCAGGAGACTGCAGCCTTCCTTGTGCACGAACAGTATATGTATATACAGGATGAGAGTTTATAGGTTCTTGTCCTAACTGTCCTGCTGCATACTGGTTATTTTGACTTTTAATAGCATTGACGACATCCGTAATAGTCAAGTTATAGTTTGCCAGCTTATCAGGGTCAATCCATACACGAATAGCATAATCTTTACTTCCGAAGATGTAAGCATCTCCAACTCCTGGAATACGCTTGATATCATCTAAAACATTTACAAGTACATAGTTGGAAAGATATATCGTATCATGCACTTTGTCTTTTGAAGTAAAAGCAAGTACTTTTAACATATCGGGTGAACGTTTTCTTACACTGACACCCTGATCGCGAACTGCTTGAGGCAGTTTTGAAATTGCCAACTGTACACGGTTGTTTACATCTACGTTTGCCTGATCTGGATCTGTTCCAATCTTAAACAGAACACTTACTGTGATAATACCGCTCGGTGAAGCTGTTGACGTCATATAGATCATATTGTCTACACCGTTAATCGCTTCTTCTAAAGGTGCGGCAACAGTTTTTGAAAGCGTCTGCGCATCTGCTCCGGGATACGTAGCTTGAACGTTAATCTGAACAGGAACAACACTAGGATATGCTTGTACCGGTAATGATTTAATAGATATAACACCGGCGATAATGATTATTATCGATAAAACCGCCGAAAATATCGGTCTGTTTATAAAGAATTTAGAAAACATTATTTTTCCTGAACATTAATCGTTTTATCTATCGTTACAGGGATGTTTGGCTTGATTCTAAAGAAGTTATTTACAATGACCACATCTTTTGGCGCCACACCCGAAACGATAAACTTATCGCCTGAAGCTTCAATGATTTTTACAGGTCTTATTCCTACTTTTCCATCAACAACTACAAAAACAATTGTTCCAAGAGGATTTTGCAGTACTGCTTGTTGTGGAACCGCAAGTACATTGTTTGAAACTACACCTATAATTTTGAGCTTTGCAAACTCACCTGCTACAAGCTCTGCATCAGGGTTTTTAAATACAGCACGCGCTTTCATAGTTGAAGTTGCATCATCTACATGGCTGTCTACAAAATCTACAACCCCTTTTTGAGCGTATTCTTTACCGTCAATTACAAGTAGCGCTTGTAATTTTGCATCCTGCAATTGGTTCCATGTTCCGTTTGCAAGCGAATACTTTTGTTTTAGTTTTGAAATCTCCGGAATTGAAAATTCTGCATATATAGGGTCTGTCTGACACATTTTTACCAAAGCTGTGCCCGCAGTTACATAATCACCTACATCAACCATTCTTTTTCCTGCAAGACCGTTAATTGTTGCAGATACATTTGTATAGTTTAGATTTACTTGTACTTTTTGAAGCTCTGCTTGTGCGACTTTTACATTTGCTTTGGCACTTAAATATGCAAAGTACATACTGTCCTTGTCTTGCTCACTGATCGCTTTTTCTTCATAAAGTTTGCTTGCACGTTCCCAATCTTTTTGTGCTTTTTCAAACTTTGCATTTTCCACAGCCAGTGCCGCTTTTTTACTCTCAACGTCCGCTGCATAAATATCTGGTTCAATTTTATACATTGCAGAGCCTTTACGTAATGACGAACCTTCTGTGTAGAGTTGTTGTTCTAAAACACCCGATACTCTTGCCGTAATAGTCACCTCTTTTGCTGCATTGATACGTGCAGGATATTCCAAAGAAACCGGTACTTGTTTTTGTTCTTTTACAATATATACGTCTACTTTTGGTGCCACCTGTTTTTGTTTTGCCTGTTCTTGTGCTATCAATGCACTTCCCACTAATAAACACGTTAATATTGAAAACTTCATCAACTTTGTACCCATTATGCTTCTCCTATTATTTTCTCAAAATTCTTACTCTCTTGTAAGATAATCTCTAAAACTTTAAAATATGTCTCTATCTCTTCTTCACTCAATTTGGCTTTAATAGCTTCATTGACCTTATGTGCCAAAGGTATTGCTTGGTCTAAAATTTCTTTTGCTTTTGGAGTCAAAGAGATCCTGTTTGCACGCTTGTCTAAGGAACAATCTTCTCTCTTTAAAAGATCTTTTTTGATTAAAGACTCAATAGAACGACCTACTGTTGTTTTATCTTTTCCCAGCATCTCTGCCATTTGTGTTTGTGTCACTTCTTGATCATCGTCAATTATTTTCAAGGTTGCAAACTGTTCTGCCGCAATTCCAAAACGGGGTTGCAGCAGTTTAGTAAAATTTGTTTTTAACATAGTGGCTACCAAGTTTGTTCGATAACCTAAAGAGCTTTCTAAGGTATAAGACATTATCCCTCCAATTAAAATAGTTGCATATACAACAATACATTGCAAAATAGTAGCATATGCAACTTAATTTCTATTTAAAAAATATAACTTTAATAGTTCTATAGAGTTTTTACATTCGTTTTATCTTCGTTTAGATAGAATTCTTATCTTTTTTTCAGGGAGGGAATATGGTAAAACCTGTACCAAATAACAACGAAAAAACTTTTAACGACAATGAGATTATTGTGTCTAAAACAGACACAAAAGGAAAGATCACATACGGTAATGAAATCTTTATTCGTATGAGTGGTTATGCAGAAGAAGAGCTTTTAAACCAGCCTCATAATATACTAAGACATCCAGATATGCCGCGAGCAATTTTCAAACTTTTATGGGCTACGGTTCAATCGAAAGAGGAAATAAACGCATATGTAAAAAATCTTTCCAAAGATGGTTCTTACTATTGGGTACTTGCAAATGTTACTCCGTCATTTGATCAAAACGACAATATTATCGGTTACTTCTCGGTAAGAAGAAAACCGTCAAAAGAAGCGATTAGTTTTATATCTAGTTTGTACACGACGTTGTTACAAATAGAAAAAAGTCGTGGTATGGAAGCATCAATAGAGCATCTAAACAATTTATTAAAAGAAAAAGGAATGAGCTATGAAGAATTTATCCTCTCTCTCTAAGATCCATTATGCAAATATAGCTATCTTAATTACCGTTTTTATTACAACGGGTATTACGTCATTATTATATGACTTCCATATTGTGACAATGCTGTTTAATCTGGCAAATATTTTCTTAGCTATGTATATTTTCATATATCTAAATAAAGCGGAAAAGAACATCGCAAAATCTCAAAAAGTATTTGAAAGTGCATTGAAAGGTGACTTTGAAATACGTTTGACTAACATCGATGAAAAAGGTACTCTTGGCAGACTAGCATGGGATATCAACTATTTTATGGACCAGCTAGAAGTGTTTATGAGAGAAGTAAATACATCTATCGACTATGCATCTAAAAACAAATATTTCAGAAGAGTTGATGCGAACGGTTTAAACTATACATTCCACAAAACTGCAGATAAAATCAATCAGGCTCTGGATGCTATGGAGCAAGAGTTTGTTTTACAAAAAGAGAAGAATTTTGCTTCAGAACTTGGTAAAACTGGCAAACCTTTAAATGTAAGCTTTGGTATGATCCAAAGCCAGCTTGCAGAAGGTGTTCAACAATTAAATGAAACAGCTGAAAAAGCTGATGAAACGGCAGTTGCATCAAACCAAAGTATTAATGAAGCAAATGAAATCATTACAAAACTTTCTATACTAACAGAATCTATTGAAAACAATAACCATGCTGTAGATTCACTTCAAAGTAGAGCAAATGAAATTGGTGAAGTTGTAAATCTTATTAAAGATATTGCTGAACAGACAAATCTTCTCTCTCTAAATGCCGCTATTGAAGCTGCTCGTGCCGGTGAGCATGGACGTGGATTTGCCGTTGTTGCTGATGAAGTAAGAAAACTTGCAGAGCGTACGCAAAAAGCAACAAGTGAGATCAGTATCTCTATTCAAACACTACAACAAGAAACAGGTTCTATCTCTGAAGCTGCAGATATAATGAGCAATGTATCTGATGAAGCTACACAGATGATCGAAAGTTTTAAAAGTGTACTGGACAACTTTAATATTAATGCCAACTCAATGAAACAAGGTGCGCAAGATCTAGAAAGCAACCTTATGGTAATTCTTGTTAAGATTGACCATATCCTCTTTAAATCAGATGCATTCAGCCATGTTCTTGCACATAAAGGTACAACAGGTCTTCGTGAACACAGTTCATGCCGCTTAACACACTGGAAAGCTGAAGATGCACAAGTAAAATTCGGCAAAACAACATCTGCATTTTCAAAACTTCAAGCCTTACATAAAGCTGTACATGAAGCTGCAAATAACGCTGCTGAGATTTCAAAAGATGGTTATAATGAGAAAAATAATCCAATTATTGTTGAAGAATTTACTAAAATGGAAAATGCAAGTGACAATCTATTTAACATTCTTGATCAAATGCTTCATGAGCACAAAAACAATACAACACACACAAAATAACTATTTTAAAGTGACGTCACCGTCACTTTAATTTCCCTCTCCATATCCTCTTTGCAACTGAGCTTTTTTACTCAACATCTGCACACTCTGAGTAATATCTTTTCTAGCAATATGATAATGTTCATGTAGCTTCTCTAAAGATTCATCTATCTTATTTGAAAGCTTCTCACTAATTTCATCTAAATTTTGTTTCATCTCGGCAACTTTTTCATCTTTAGTCTCCAGCAGTTCTAAAGAGATCTTTGAAAGTTGCGACTGCGCTTTTACATAGTCTGACTTGATCGCTTCTATATCATTTATAAGTACTCCTACGTTTTTATATACGTCGCTAAACTCTGCTTGTTTGACTTGAAAGTCTGTCATCTTGTTTGCCATTAAACTCATCTGTTTTAAAAGCAGTTCACTTTGAGCACGAATATTCGTTAAAAGCGTATCATCTTCGCTAAGAGTAGTTTTTATCCCTTCACTATGTGCTTTTAAAAGATTGATTTGATTCTCATAAGACTTCGTAACACCTGAGAGTTGTGAAAGTGTATGCTGAACAATAGAGTTAGCTATTTCTGTATATATCTTTTTTATCCCTTCGATATTTTCTTTTAACTCATCTATCTCTTTTGTTATATCAATACTCTCTTCTTTATTTGTCAAGATTGACTTTATACTGTTAAAATGTTCCTGTTCTGCAACACGTAATATATCTATATGTTTATGAACAACGTTATCTAGTTCCGGTACCTGCACTTCGCTAAAATACTTATACTCTTTTTTTACATCTGCTAAAGAATTTTCAACATCTTTAAACATATCTACAAATTTCATTTGATTAGATTGAATCTTATCGAGTGCACTGAGATCACTTTTAAACTTATCTATAATCTCCTCTTGTGATGCCCTATCCTCTTGTTGTGCCTGAACCATTCTTTTTTCAAGCTCGAGAATAAATGTTTTTAACTCGGCAAGTTCACTTGCAAGAGTTTTGGCAAAGTTTTCTTGGTTTTTAGCGAATTCTGACTGCTGTGTTTGGTGTAAGATATTCATAATAAAAAAGAGAATCAATGAAACAAGTAATGGAAGTAAAGATTCACGTACCAGTACAATCATATCGTCGTTTTGATAGGTCAGGAAGTGTAATAGAGTCGCTATAAAACCTATTGAAAGCATCAAAGGAGCATAATTGATTTTATTAGGCTGTTTTAAAATATATACCTGTCTTAAAAAGAGTAACGCCATAAAGGCAAAGCTAACTAAAAAATCTGTGGATACCATAAAACGCTCCAGATTGTTTTCTTATGTAGCTTATTCTATCATAATTTTTTATAAAACTATAGAAGCAACCTCATGCGGGGAGTATGCTATAAGATCGTGAGTTCCAAAGCTGGAAAATCCCCATGCTGCAAAAACCGCATCAATATTGGCATTATAAGCGGCTTCCATATCTTTGGAGTTATCGCCTATCATCCAAGCACGATCTTGCTTATCTAAATACTTATAATTGTTTAAAATATGATGCAGCATATCCGGATTTGGTTTTGATTTCGCAACTTTATCCGCACCGATAATAACATCAAAAAGCTCTTGAACTTTTAAAGACTCCAGCATAGTTTGTGCAAAAACCGTCGGTGCATTTGTCGCTACAGAAAGCTGTACATCATTTTCTTTTAAGGTATACAGAAGTTCTTCAACTCCTTCATACAAATACGGATTTTGAATACACTGCTCTTTATAGTGTTTTTCAAAGATCACTCTATCACGTTCTTCGTAAAGTTCTGTATTGTAGAACAACTTTGCAAGATTACGTTGATGTGCATTTATAGCATCTACTACAAATGCTTCACTCAAAGGTTCAAGCCCATGGTTGAGTTCACGGACATAGTTAATAGAGATAGTGATATCTTTTTTTGAGTCTATTAAAGTCCCGTCCATATCAAAGATAACTATCTTTTGCATTACGATCTCATTTTCTCATATATCTCTAACAATGCATCTACAAACAGATCACTGTCATTTAAACACTTTGCTACTCTATACTCTTTAAAACCTAGTTCTTCTGCAACTTCTCTGTACTCGATATCGAGTTCAAAGTCAGTTTCAGAGTTATCGATAGTAAAAGCGATAGGATAGATAATTACCCCTCTATTCCGTACAGTTTTAAGCTTGTCCTCCAAAGATGGTTCCAACCATTTCATAGGCCCGACTTTTGATTGATATGCTAAATGAACCTCATGAAAATTCATATTTTCTTTTTCCATCATCTCTTTTAAAATATCTACATGACGGTTAACATGCTTTTCATATACATCGCCTGCATCTACAATCTTTTGAGGCAATCCATGAGCAGAAAAGATAATATCAAAATCTTCATACTTATCTTCTCCAACACTCTCTTTAATTTTTTCTATAACGGCTTGGTTATACTTTTCGTTTTCAAAGTAGTGTTTGATCTCAACTACAAGGGCATCACCTTCACTGTTGTGATAGCACTCTTCGAAATCTTCCAATGATGACTTTGTCGTAGTTGTGGAGTATTGTGGATACATTGGAATAAGATATATCTTATCAACATCCTCTTTATTCAGTTTTTCAATAACCTCGGAAGCAAACGGCGGAGTATAACGCATTACAAAATCAACAATTACATTCTCACCCAATCTCGCTTGCAGTTTATCTACAAGATTTTGCGTATGTCCTACGATTGGAGATTTACCACCGAGTTGTCTATAGATCTCTTGAGAGCTTTCCGTTCTTGTAAAAGTTATCATCCCCCCTACAAACTTTCGAAGCAGATCACTTTTCATTGTTAATATATTTTTATCGTTAAACATATTTTTTAGGAACACTTCAACCTCTTCAAGGTTATTCGGTCCACCCATATTGAGTAATAATAATGCTTCTTTTTTCATCTTTTTCCTAACCTATATAAACTGCTAACCAAACTACAACTTTTTTGGTCTTTAAAAGTTTATGCTCTGTATGAGCTGGAATAAACAAACTGTCACCTTTTGTAAGTTTATGAACTGTATCATTCATCTCAAGCTTTGCACACCCCTGTAAAACTATCACCCATTCATCTTTATCGGAACAAAATGTTTGTTCTGTTTGTAAGGTATTACTTACTATGCGGCTAATTTTAACATTTTTATGTTCAAGTAGAGTTGTAAATTCCTCACTATCTAATGCGGGCAAGGAATATTCAAAAAATTTCTCATTCATCTTTCACTCGTAAACTCACTTCATACATAAACTGCTGTAAGGCAAACATATCTTCATAAATAGTATAAAGAGTATCTAGCAGCTTCTCTCCATCTTCTATCAGATGTGGATCTAAAGTCTTATATGTAGCCATTCCCTTATAAAGAGAAAGCTCTACATTTTCCATCTCTTTTGTAAATCCTCGAGGATATCGTTTATATCCTTTTTCAATTATACTATACCCTTTTGAGGTAACATTTTCCAAAATATCTGCAAGCTCTGCACGTTTTTCATCATTTTTTATATATTCTCGATAAGCATCAAGCAAAGGCTTTTCAAACCATCTTACACCAACAGCTACAAAGAGTTCTTCAGGAGAAAAATGCATGTAAAAAGATGAACTTTGCAGTCTTTTTGCTCGTCCTTGCCAAAAAATGATACCTATTCGGTGTTTGATCGGAAGTTTATTCGCTCCCATTCGACGGGTATCTCGATAGATTCTAAAAAGAGATTGATTGATTTTAGGTGCGAAGTTAATTGTCGGCTCTAGTGCCATGAGATGTTCACCCATCTCCTCCACGAAGGCGCGAGATGGGTTCAAAATGAGTTCTTGATACTCTGCTTTATGAGCTTCAAACCACTCTTTATTGTTGTTTTTTCGAATGGACTCTAAAAACGGTAAAGTTTTTTTACTAAATCCATTAAATTCCATTATCTAACTTTTCTGTTTATTTTGTGTCGATAAGTAACCAAGACTCAACATTAAAAATAATGCCACTATTGCACTAATAACTAAAACATACGTTGGTTTACCACTTGTGTATGTCGCATAGAAAATTCCAAATTGTCCAATCACCAGTAGACCCATTATAACTATATGATTTTTCAAATGTTCTGCATTGAATTTTAGATCTCTTAATGCTGCAATTGCAATTGTTAAGAATACAATAGTATATGTCATCGGAACAAAATCAGGAATTGGAACCGGATCACCTTTAGCATATGAGTGCATGCCTTTAAGATAATAGTTTACCCCAAAGTATGTCATAATCACTGATGTTATCGCCATAAGTGAAATAACACTGTAGTTAAATTCATTATATATAGACTTAATAAAGCGTAAATGCACAACTACCGCATACACTAAAATTGTAACTAGTGCCCAAGTCTCTTTTGGATCCCAGCCCCAGTAACGTCCCCAAGACTCATTTGCCCAAACACCACCTAAAAAGTTTCCAACTGTCAGTGTTGCAAGACCTATTAATAAACTCATCTCATTGATTGAATTCAACTCTTTAATTGAAAGTGAAATCCGTTTTTCATTTGCTTGTGTTTTAAAGACAAACAATAATAACGTCATAAAACCAAGTAATGCACCTAGACCTAAGAAACCGTATGAACCAGTAATCATTGAAACGTGAATGCTCAACCAGTAAGAGTTAAGAACAGGCACAAGATTAGTTACTTGAGGGTTCATCCAGTTCAAGTGTGCAACAAATAAAATCAGACCTGCTAAAATCGATGTAGATGCCAGTGTCATTGGTGAACGTTTTGAGAAAATAAATCCTGCCAATACACTTGCCCAACCGATATATATCATAGACTCATACCCATCTGACCATGGAGCATGACCTGAGATATACCAGCGAAGCGCCAAACCGATAGTATGAGCAATAAAGAACAGCACTAAAAGGTAAAGTGAACCTTTTGCCACGATTTCCATTTTAAAAGTCGGTTTAATGATCTTAACGAAGCTTAAAATAAGAAGGATGAATCCCATTACGAAGTAAAGAGGATAGAGTCTTTCAAAAATATTTGCATGATTATAAAACATTTCCGCTTTTATGCTGTTTTCACTTGGATATACAGCTTTACCGAAATCTTTTTGATATTGTGCAATATGCTCTAATGCTTTATCTGCTTCATCCCATTTTCCACCTTCTGTTGCTTTATCGATTGCCGTGAAATAATCAAATGCCAATGTTTTAATAATAAATGTATATTCTGGCGATAATGTCTCTATAGCATCAATTGTTGCTAGCCATTTATTATTTGCATCATTTGGTTTTGGCCATATTTTAATTAGTGAACCTGTAAAAACCATATATACAACATTTACTTTTTCATCAACATCCAATGCTTTTTTATCAAGTTTATTTCTATCTTTTGGTGCTTTTCTTGCTGCTTCATCTACAACCTCTGCCAGTTTGTAGCCTCTCATGTTTTCGGGATCATGAAAAAATTGAGAAAATGAAACATATTTTGCATCTTTTGCAGCACCTAATATCTCATTTACTTTTGGATCACCAGTTCTGATAAGTTTTACATCTCTATAAATATCTGGTCTGATCATCATTCCGATAATCACCTGATTTGGTGTTAAACTATCGTTACCAATATTTAACTCTGAACTTCTATGTATCTTTGCTAGTACTTCTGTTGACAGAGT
>JBFEUD010000042.1:0-11620 GCA_041547625.1 Sulfurimonas sp. | reverse complement strand
GTTTTAAGCAATTTTAGTGACAAAGAGAGTGAATGCTTAGATAAATGGATCACTCATACTTGCGATGCTGTAGAGTTTTTACTAACAAATTCATTGGAAGATACAAGCTCACAATTTTCTAAAAAAGGTGCTATATGTTAGCATATAGATATATCGCATTCCATTATTTTAAATATTTTTTTGTAATTCTGCTTGCACTTGTCTTATTCATGGTTGGCTTTGACTATATGAGTAATGCCGATGCACTATCAAAATCAGCGAACTTGACACTTATTTATTTAACCTATAAAACTTTTTTTGCTATTGATATGCTTTTGCCAATCTCCCTAGTTTTTGGAATGATTGCTACAAAGATCTATTTGATCCGCTCCAATGCTTTAGTTTCAATGTATTCACTTGGGTATTCACGTGTAGATGCATTAAGACCCTTTGTAGTGGTTTCTTCTTTAATCATCTTTTTATTTATATCTGTACACGCTTTTACAAAGTTTTCCCGTGCACAAGAATATGCTTATAATATTCGTGTTCACGGTAAGTATTTAAATCCAAGCCGGGATCTTTTCTTTATTCATAAAGGGCAGTATATCTACTTTTCAAAGCTTCTACCTATTCAGGAAAAAGCGATAGGGATCAGGGTCTTTAAATTGAATAATGGTTCATTAAAAACGGTGATTACTGCCAAGGAAGCACATTATGAAGAAGATTATTGGCGTATTAAACGTGCAGATATTATTACAAAACCTGATGATCTGAGTTTTAGCTCTGAAGGAATTGAAATAGCAGAAGAAGAGGATCTGAAAATACTTGATGGTTTTAGGCCTAAAATGCTTGATCAAGTCTATTTAGGACAGGTTGATTTTACGATCCAGGATGCTTTTGCAGCATATCAGCTGCTCAGTTCTCAAGGTGTTGAAACAAGTAATATCCGAGGGGCTTTGTATAGAATTTTGATTTATCCGTTCTTTGCACCTATCCTCATTGTTATTATTTTCTTTTTTGTCCCTATCAGTGTACGTTTTTTAAATGTTTCACTATTCTCTTTTGGGGCTATTTTATCAACCTTGCTTGTATGGGGTGGTTTGTTTATGCTCATTGAACTTTCTAACCATAAAACTATACCGAGTGAAGTAGGGGTAATTACGCCAATTGCATTCCTCTTTCTTATAGCCCTCTGGCAGTGGCGTAAGCATCGTTTATCAACTTAGGCACTTATAAGCACATTTAGGATAAAATCGTCAAAAATTTATAGGAAATTTTATGATCGATTTTAAATCTTTAGCAAATGAATATCAGACACCTTTGTATGTGTATGATTTTGATTATATGCAAGCACAATTTGAAGAGTTGAAAGAAGCTTTTCGCGGTAGAAAATCTATAATCGCGTATGCAGTAAAAGCCAACTCAAATTTAAGTGTTGTACAACATTTTGCAAAGATGGGAAGCGGAGCTGACTGTGTTTCAATCGGTGAAGTTCGTCGTGCACTATTAGCTGGTGTTCCTGCATATAGAGTTATTTTTTCCGGTGTTGGAAAAACTGATGATGAGATTCGTGAAGCAATCGAAAAAGATATTTTGTATATCAATGTGGAAAGTGAAGCTGAACTAGGTCGTGTTGCACTTGTTGCAAAAGAACTGGATACACAGGCACGTATCAGTATCAGAGTAAATCCTAACATCGATCCAAAAACACATCCTTATATCTCAACAGGTTTACATGACAATAAATTCGGTGTTGATCTAAATACTGCAAAAAGAATGTACATTCAAGCGAAAAACTCAGAAAATTTAGATCCTGTTGGAATTCATTTCCATATCGGGTCACAATTAACTGAACTTGATCCAATCCGTGAAGCGGCAGAGATCGTAGCTGACCTGGTGCGTTCATTACAAGCTCTGGATATTGAACTAAAATTCTTTGATATCGGCGGTGGTCTAGGGATCAAGTATAAAGATGAAACAACAATTAAACCGTATGATTATGCTCAAGCGATCTTAGGGACACTTACAGCATTAGATATGACAATAATCTGTGAACCTGGACGTTTCTTGACAGCCAATGCAGGTTACTTTTTGACTAAAGTGCTTTATGAAAAACAAAACGGTGAGAAAAAATTTGTTGTGGTTGACGGGGCAATGAATGACTTACTTCGTCCATCACTTTATAATGCATACCATGAGATTGAAGCTGTGACAGAAAATAATGGTGAAGCAAGAGAAGTGGATATTGTTGGTCCTGTTTGTGAAAGCGGTGACTTTTTTGCCAAAAACTACAAATTGCCAGAATTAAACCACAACGATTTGTTGGTGATTAAATCAGCTGGAGCATACGGTTTTGGTATGGGAAGCAATTATAATACTCGTGGAAGAAGTGCAGAAGTAGCAATAGAAAATGGACAAGCAAGATTAATCCGAAAACGTGAAAGTTTTGATAACTTGATAGAACTGGAAAAAGAGTTCTTAGAAAATAACTAGAGAGAACAGCATTGTATTTTATAGATGTACAAGGAACTTTGATAAGTGATGCAGATAAATCCCCTATTGAGGGGAGTAGAGAATTTATCTCATATTTGAATGAGCATAAGCTTCCATATATGGTGATCACGAATAATACAAAAAAAGCTTCACAAGACTTTTATAACTTTTTACAAGCAAGCGGGTTTGAATTTAACTTTGATAAATATCTTGATCCTTTGATGCTTTTAGAAGAAAAAGTGGACAAAGATGCAGTGGCAGCGTATGGAGCTTCTGAGTTTTTAAACACCTTAGAATCTATGGGTTATACACTAAACTATGAAAACCCAAAAACTGTTTTAGTGGCAATTAAAGAGGATTTTACTTCTGAAGAGTTTGCACAGATGATTGAGTTTTTACTTCAGGGTGCGAAACTTGTAGGGATGCATGAAACTTCTATCTATGCAAAAAACGGCAAAAGATATCCAGGTGTTGGTGCAATTTTAAAAATGCTGGAGTTTGCGACAAGTGTTTCGTATGAAGTTGTAGGAAAACCGAGTACGGCGTTTTATGGTGAATCTTTAAAGCGTATACAAGAACAAAATCCTAATGCATCATTTGAGCAGATCGAAATAATCAGTGATGATGTTAAAGGTGATCTTGGCGGTGCAAAAGAGCTAGGAATGAAAACAATTTTTGTTACAAGCGGAAAATATAAAACGGCTGAAGAGATAGTCCCTTTTTTAGATGAAAATTTAAGACCTGATTTTGTGTATAAAAACATGCAAGATATTTTAAGCCAGCACGATAGGAAGAGATGATGAAGACTTTAGACGATTGTAGAGTAGCGATAGACGAGATAGATACACAACTTTTAGAACTTTTAAACAAGCGTATGAAAGTAGTAGAACGTGTTGGTGAGATCAAAAAAGATACAGGCGGTGCGATCTATAGACCTGAGCGTGAAAAAGCTATCATTGAGCGTTTGAGCAATTTAAGCAAGCAAGAGGGTGGTATTTTAAATAAAGCAGCAATAGAAGCTATTTTTTTAGAAATTTTTGCAGTTTCACGTAACCTTGAATTACCTGAACGTATTGCTTATCTTGGTCCTGAAGGAAGTTTTACTCATCAAGCAGCAGAGAGTCGTTTTGGTGCTATGAGTGAATATCTTTCACTCAACTCTATCGAGTCCGTATTTAAAACAATTGAAGCCGGACGTGCAAAGTTTGGAGTAGTACCAATTGAGAATTCTCGTGACGGAATTGTAGGTGAAACTTTAGATCTACTTTCGAAGTCTTCTATGAAAATTGTCTCTGAACTTTATATGCCGATCCATGTTGCATTTGCGACAAAGGCTCACAAACTAGAAGATATTAAAAAGATTTACTCAAAAGATAAAGGCTTCGGCCAGTGTCGTGACTTTTTAAGTGAACATGGATTTAATGATATTGAGCTTATCCCTGTAGAATCAACTGCAAAAGCTGCAATTTTAGCAGCCGATGATCCAAATGCAGCTGCAATCTGCTCACATATTGCTGCAAAACTTTACGGAGTGCCTGTATTGTTTGAGAACATTGAAGATGAATCTGAAAATACGACACGTTTTGTCATTTTAAGTGATTTTAAAAACGGTATGAGCGATGATGATAAAACTTCTATTTTAGTTCGTTTAAAAGATGCAGTCGAAGCAGGAGCACTGGTACACTTTTTACAAGATTTTGATCAGGAGAAAATTAACTTAAGTAAAATAGAGTCTCGTCCGTCAAAAGATAAAGACGGTGGTTTTGGTTATTGGTTTTATATAGACTTTTACGGTCATATAGATGAAGAAAGAATTAAAAAAGTTATTGAAAAACACGCTAGCGAAGTAACATGGCTAGGATCGTATGCAAAGGGTGAAAATTGAAATTTAATAAACATCTTGAAAGTATCAAGACTTATGAGGCTGGAAAGCCTATAGAATTAGTTGTTCGTGAGTTCGGTATTGAGCCAAAAGATATTGTAAAACTTGCATCAAATGAAAATCCGCTTGGATGTTCACCGAAAGTGCAAGAAGCTGTAACGAAGATCGTAAAAAATATGGCTTTATATCCAGATGATTCTATGATTAAATTAAAAGCAGGTCTTGCAAAGAGATTTGACGTAGAACAAAAAAATATTATTATCGGTAGCGGTAGCGATCAAGTAATCGAATTTGTTATCCATGCAAAAGCAGATGAAAATGCAAAAATCTTAGTAAACAGTGTGACTTTTGCTATGTATGAGATCTATGCAAAGCACGTGGGTGCACAAATTATTAAAACTGCTTCACAAAAGCATAATCTAGAAGAGTTTTATGAACTATATAAAAAAGAAAATCCGTCAATTATTTTCTTATGTACACCAAACAATCCGACTGGTGATGCTATTGACGCGCACGAGATGATAGCATTTCTAGAGAAAATCGATGAGGATACTCTTGTTGTTGTAGATGGTGCATACATGGAGTATGCAAAATATGCAGATGAGAAAAAAGCTGTTGAACCTAAAGAGTTGATTCAAAAGTTCAAAAATGTTATCTATTTGGGAACTTTTTCTAAAGCTTATGGTCTTGGCGGAATGCGTACTGGATACGGTATTGCAGATGAACTAATTATAAATGAACTTTATAAATTACGTCCACCTTTTAACATTACGACACTCTCTTTGGAAGCGGCTTCAGTTGCCTTGGAAGATGAAGAGTTTGTGAACAATAGTATCGCTTTAAACTTTGAACAGATGAAACGTTATAAAGAGTTTGCAAATGAGCAAAAAATAGATATAATTGAGAGTTATACAAATTTTGTTACTTTATGTCTAAATGATAACCAAAATTCAACGAAATTAGCAGACGATCTTCTAAGACGTGGAATGATTGTAAGAGATTTGGCAGGATACGGTATGAATGCTATTCGTGTTACGGTTGGGACAAGTGAACAAAACGACAAATTTTTCGAGCTAGCAAAACAATATTTATAGGTGATTTGATATTTAATGGACTTTAAGGCACTTTTTTCCCAGTTATCAGTTGTATATGACAAATTAACAAAACAGCAAAAAGCTATTATCGCTTTTGCAGTTTTAGGTATTGTTGCATTTTTAATATTTTTAGTGACATATACGTCAAGAAATACAGGCCTTAATTCGTATGAGGTTTTATTTGATTCTTTAAGTTCATCAGATGCTGCGAAAGTAGTGGAACAACTTGAAAAAGATAAAATACCATATAAACTAGAAGAAAATAATGTTATTAAAGTCCCTAAAGATGTCGTTTACAAAGAGCGTATCTCTATCGCTTCGTTAGGTATTCCTAAAGATAATGTTGTTGGTTTCGAACTTTTTGATACACAAGAGTTCGGTGCAACAAAGTTTGACCAAGATGTAAAATACCTTCGTGCCTTAGAAGGGGAACTTTCCCGTACGATAAGCGCACTTGCACCTATAAAAAATGCCAGTGTCTCACTCGCACTACCTAAAGATACTCTGTTCGTTTCAAAACAGTCTGATCCTACGGCATCTGTAATGATAGAACTTGAAGAGGATCGTGCACTCTCAAATAAACAAATTCGCGGTATAAAAAATTTGGTAGCTGCAGCTATTCCAAAATTAGATGCTGCTAATGTTATGATTGTAAGTAGCAACGGTATTACCCTTGGTGATAACGATGAATTAGGGCAAATGGATGAACTTTCGGTTGTACAACAACGTTATAAAACAAAAGAGGAAGGAAAACTCAGAAACAAAATAATTGAAGTAATTGCTCCTTTTGTTGGCGGGAAAGATAAAGTTGTTGCTCAAGTGACAATTGATTACGATTTTTCTATTCAAAGCTCTACAAGTGAAAAATATGATCCTGAAAATGTTGTAAGAAGCGAACAGGTAAGTGAAGAAAAACGTGAAGGTGCAACGCCCGATGCTGTTGGCGGAGTACCGGGAACGGTTAGTAATATAGGTCCTGTAGAGGGTCTGCAATCTAATAAAACAACTGAAAAATACTCTAAAAATACAGGAACTACAAATTATGAGGTGGGTAAAACAGTCAGTACGACAAAAGCACAGTTTGCCCGTATCAAAAGAGTTACTGCTGCTGTTTTAGTTGATGGAAAATACAAGTATAAAGTTGATGAAAACGGTAATGTAACAAGAGAAACTGAATATACACCTTTAGATGAAGCAGATATTAATGCGCTGACATCATTAGCAAGCCGTTCGATTGGTATTGATCAAGGTAGAGGCGACCAAATCAGTGTACAAAACTTACAGTTTGAAAGAGAAGCACGTGATCCGTCTGCTACTCAAGTTACAGAAGTTCTCAAGTTCAGTGAAGTATACTTAGCACCATTTGCGGATGTATTTAAATATGTTTTTGTATTGTTGTTACTACTAATACTCTACAAAAAAGTTATTGTTCCGTTTGCAGACAGAATGCTTGAGGTATCAAAAGAGGATGAAGATCTTCAAAGACCATCTCTTGAAATTGCAGATGATGAAGATGACGATCTTGTTGAAAAAGTACAAACAATGCGTAAAAAAGTGGAAGACCAACTTGGTATCAGCGGTACACTTAACGAAGATGAACTTAAACATGAAGTACTTCTTGAAAAAGTTAGAGTAATGGCTGAAGATCAGTCTGAAAGTGTAGCAGGACTTTTACAAGCACTTTTATCGGAAGAATCGGAAGCAACATCACATAGACCGAGGATGGATTGAGATGGCAAGTTTAACACAACAGCAACAAGCAGCATTTGATGAAATGGTGATGGCGGAGAAAATAGCTATTCTTTTATTGCAGCTTGGTGAAGATATAACGGCAGCTATATTTTCCAATATGGAAGTAGATGCGATCACAGAAATCTCAAAGTATATTGCTGTTAATAAAAGTATAGATAGAGCCTTGGCGACAGCAGTACTTGAAGAGTTTCATGCGATCTTCCAATCTGGACAGTATCTTACTACTGGTGGTTTAGAGTATGCACGTGAACTTCTTTATAGAACACTTGGTCCTGAAGAAGCTAAAAAAGTACTTGATAAATTAAGCAAGTCGATGCAAAATACGCAAAACTTTGCTTATCTTTCAAAAATCAAACCGCAACAGTTATCAGACTTTATTTTAAACGAGCACCCTCAAACAATTGCTCTGATTTTAGCGCATATGGATGCAACGGAAGCTGCAGATACGCTACACTACTTCCCGGATGATTTAAGAAGTGAAGTTGCTATGAGAATGGCGAAACTTGGAGATATTTCTCCATCGGTTATTAAGCGTGTATCTGCGGTACTTGAATCAAAACTAGAATCTCTTGCATCTTACAAAGTTGAAGTGGGTGGTACACGTGCAGTTGCCGATATCTTTAACCGTTTAGGTGCAAAAAGTTCTAAATCAACTCTTGCTACGATCGAACAGGTTGATGAAGAATTAGCTACACAAATTAAAGAGATGATGTTTACATTTGAAGATATTGTAACTTTAGATAAAAATGCAATTGCAGAGCTGTTAAAAGCTATCGACAAACCAGACCTTATGTTGGCAATGAAATCTGCTCCTGAAGAGTTAAAAGAGAAGTTCTTCTCTGCAATGAGTGAGAGAGCACAAAATGCATTTGAAGAAGAGATGCAGTTTATGGGTGCTGTTAAAATGAAAGATGTTGAAGCAGCGCAAAGAAAAATTGTTGAAGTTGTAAATCAACTGGCTGAATCTGGAACTATCCAAATGGGTTCAACTGAAGAGATGGTAGAGTAAAAGTTATGGCAACTGTAATTTCAAATGATAGTATTGAAAGACATAATGTTAACAAATACAATTTCAAAGTGATCGCTTTTGGAGCTAAAGAGGAAGAGACAAAAGATGAACCAACTGTCAGTGTTGAACCTCAATTAGCAGATGAAAAAATAGATTCAAGTGCACTTAGCAGTGGCACAAAAGATTCTTTAATCGAGTCTTTGATGAAAAAAACCGATGAGATGACATCAAACTTTATCAAGCTGCAGATGAAGTTAGAGGAAAAAGAGGCAGAGTTTTCTGAAAAATTACAAAAAGGAAAAGAGGAAGCATATCAAGAGGGACTAGAAGCAGGTGTCAAGCATGCTCAAGAAGAACTTGAGAAAAATATTCAAAGTTCTATGGACTTATATGCCTCTTCAATACAAAAGCTTGAAGAGTCTGCAAATGAGTTTAAAAGCTCGATAGAGTCTTTAAAAAGTGAACTGGTTTTGGCAGCATTGGATGTTGCTAAAGAGGTTGTAAAAGTTGAAGTTTCTGAGCATTCAAGCGAGATTGCAAAAGTGCTTTCAGAAGAGCTTATAAAAGATTTACAAGGTGCTTCTAAAATAACTTTAAAGGTAAACCCTAAAGATCATAGTGTAATATCACAACATTTAGGAAATTTAGAAAATATAACAATTATTTCAGATAGTGCGATCAGTGAAGGCGGTGTAATAGTATTAAGCGATGCCGGTAATATTGATGCACAGATACAAAAAAGATTTGAAAGAGTAAAAAAAGCGGCTTTAAGTGAGTAGAATGAACATTAAAGATAAAACTATTGAAGAGCTAGAAGCTCTTTGTAGTGATATTAGAGAAGAAATTTTAAGAGTTGTTAGTAAAAATGGCGGGCATTTAAGTTCAACTTTGGGTGCTACAGAGTTAATAGTAGCTATGCATAAAGTGTTTGACAGTCAAAAAGACCCTTTTATTTTTGATGTTTCACACCAGTCTTATGCACATAAACTAATAACAGGCAGGTGGCAAGAGTTTGACACACTTCGTACATTTGGTGGTATTAGCGGCTATACAAAACCGAGTGAAAGCGAGCATGACTATTTCGTAGCCGGGCATAGCTCCACTTCTATCTCTTTAGGTGTAGGTGCAGCAAAGGCGATCGCTTTAAAAGGTGAACAGGATGAGCGTATACCTGTTGTTATGATTGGTGACGGTTCCATGACAGCTGGTATGGTATATGAAGCGCTGAATGAACTTGGTGATCGCAAGTATCCTATGGTAATAATCTTAAACGATAACGAGATGAGTATAGCCAAGCCTATAGGGGCTCTAAGTCGTATGCTTAGCTCTGCCATGGCATCACCTTTTTATCAGAGATTTAAAAAACATACTGAAAACTTTGTAGACAATTTTGGTGATGGTGCTCGCTATATAGCAAAGCGTATGGAAGAATCACTTAAACTAGTGACGCCAGGGATTATGTTTGAAGAGATGGGGATTGACTATATCGGTCCTGTTGACGGGCATAATCTTTCTCAATTAGTTGATATTTTTCAGACTGCCAAAAATATGAAAAAGCCTGTTATTATTCATGCCCAGACTCTAAAAGGAAAAGGGTATGAAATCGCTGAAGGACAAGAGGAAAAATGGCATGGTGTAGGTCCTTTTGACTTAGACAGCGGAAGCAGTGCAAAAAAATCTTCGGCAAAATCAGCTACGCAGATCTATACAGAGGCTTTAACTGCACTTGCCGATAAAGATGAAAATGTTGTAGGTATGACAGCAGCAATGCCAAGTGGTACAGGATTGACGCCATTAATGGAAAAATATCCTGAACGTTTTTGGGATGTAGCAATTGCAGAACAACATGCTGTTACATCAAGTGCAGCCATGGCAAAAGAGGGGTTTAAACCTTTTTGTACAATCTATTCAACATTTTTACAGCGTGCATACGATCAGGTGATCCACGATACATGTCTAATGGATTTACCTGTTGTATTTGCACTAGATCGTGCTGGAATTGTAGGTGAAGATGGAGAAACTCATCAAGGTGTTTTTGACATCTCGTATTTAAGAGTTGTGCCGAATATGACACTTTTTGCTCCGAGAGATGAAAAGAGTTTCCATCAAGCAATGGGGTTTGCACATAAGTATCAACACCCGTGTTCGATCCGCTATCCAAGAGGTGCTTTTGTAGAATGTGATGAAATGCCGGAATCACAACCGTTTGAACTGGCAAAATCACAACTATTGCAAGCGAGTAATGAAGATATTCTTTTTATCGGTTACGGTAATGGAGTAGGGCGTGCCGTACAAACTGCAAAGCTACTGGAGCAAGATGTTGCTATTTTGGACCTTCGTTTTGTAAAGCCACTTGATGAAGAGATGTTAAAAACATTGGCACAAAAGCATAAAAAATGGTTTGTATTCTCCGACAGTGCAAAAGCTGGTGGAGTAGGAAGTGCAATTTTAGAATTTTTAACACAAGAGTTTATCGATGATGTTAAGGTTGCAAGTTTTGAATATGAAGATAAGTTTATCACTCATGGGAACACTAAACTTGTGGAAGAATCTTTAGGATTGCTTCCTGCTCAATTAGCAGAAAAAGTGCAAGAGTTATTGTAACTCTACCACTGCACTGAATCTTCCTGTGTGCCCTTCACCTCTATATGAGTAGTACTCGTGTGTATTACAGCAGGTACAATCATCTGAAAACGTATAATTTTTTATTCCAAGATCATCAAACTGTGTTTTTAAAATGGCTGGAATATCAAGATAGTACCTCTCCTGTTTTTGCGTGATCGCATACCCAAGTCCAAGCTCTTTTGCCTCATTAACAATTTCCAATCCAACTTCGTAGCAACAAGCACCTATAGCAGGTCCTACCGTTACTTCTATATCTGTGACATCACTGTTGTAGAGAGTCGTGAATTTTTCGATTACATTCTTTGAAATATTTTGAAATGTCCCTGCACGTCCTGAATGTGCTACGGCGATAACATGTTGTTTTGGATCATAAAACACAATAGGGGAACAATCAGCTACCATTACCATTAAAGGTATGTTCTTTTTATTTGTAATGAGAGCATCACAGGTAGGTGGATTTTCAAAGCTGTCTGTTTCTTCCACAACATGAACAATATCAGAGTGTATCTGTTTCATATGAACAAGATTGGAATAATTATAATTATGTTTGAGTGCTAATATTTCATGATTAGACAAGACGCTGTTAGTATCATCTCCTACATGAAATGCGACGTTTCCATCTTCTCTATTGGTAAAAATTAATAAAGGCTTTTGATTTAATTTCATATAATGATTATAGCAGAAAAATGAGAAGGGTAATTTGTGAGTAAACTCAGTCTATTTCCACCAAGATTAGATGGTACTAATGTAGAGGAAAAACGTCAAGAGATAAAAAAATATTTTAAC
>JBFEUD010000041.1:0-12023 GCA_041547625.1 Sulfurimonas sp. | reverse complement strand
TACTAAAATGGCAAGAAGATGTGCTATTAGCGGCAAAGGACCAATGAGTGGGAACAATGTTTCTCATGCTAAAAACAGAACTAAGCGTCGTTTTTTACTTAACCTCAGAACAGTGCGTATCACATTAGAGGATGGTACAACGAAAAAAATTAAGATTTCTGCAAGAGAATTACGCACACTTAAGAAAAATTCGTAGTTTTAGGAATAGGTTTTGAATCTTTTAGAAAGGATTCGCAAATTTCTAAATTGGGAGATTGCTCCCAAACCCGACTCAAAGCTTCTTCCTGAAGTTTACCCCCACCTTAAAGCATTTCGTTTACCCCTAATTTTAACAGTTATTGTAATGCTCATTGGAACAGTTGGTTATGTTCTAATAGACAATTTTCCAATCATTGATGCTATTTATCAAACAGCTGTAACATTTACTACTGTAGGTTTCGGAGAGATACGTCCGATTTCAGATGCAGGTAGAATTTTTACGATCAATCTTATTATTGCCGGATTTGCAGTTTTTTCAAGTGCAATTGGTATTTTGGTTTCAGAACTAAACAAGGGGCATATTGTTGCTATTTTCAAGGAGCGAAGAATGTTGTACAAGATCGCAAGATTAAAAAAGCATTTTGTTGTGTGTTATCATAATGATTATACGATCGAAGTTACGAAACAATTACGTAAAAATCACATACCTTTTGTTGTGATTGATCCAAGACCTGAGATTCATGAATGGGCTGTTGAACATAAATATCCCCATTTCCTACAAGCTGAACCTCATGCAGAACTATCTATGTTAAAAGCACACTTAGCATCTGCAAAGGGACTGATTACTCTTTCTGATTCAATAGCAGACAACATTGCCCTTATCGCTTCGGTAAGACTTTTTGAAAAAGAGCATTTTTTACCGAGACCTTATTATGTCATTTCTGCTGCTGAATCTATGAGCGATGTAGAAAAGCTAAAAAAACTGGGTTCAGATACGGTTGTAAGCCCGACAAAACTTACAGCTCAAAGGGTTTCTGCAATGGCTGCACGTCCAGATATGGAAAACCTCTTGGAAGAATTTTTATATAAAACGGACAATCCTATTGATATGCAGGAGATTTTGGTACCTAAATATTCATGGGCGGTATTAAAAAAATTAAAAGAGACACATATTAGAGAGATCGCAAATACTTCTGTAGTCGGGATTACGAAAAAAGACGGAAAATTTGTTGCAATGCCAAAAGGGGATATTCTTGTTACTAGTGAATGTAAACTTTTAGTGATTGGAACACAGGCTGGTATTAAAATTACCAGAGATTTATTAAGAAAAAGATTGAAGCCGAAGGAGCTCAAGTTTGTATAAATTAGAAAAAATTGAAGGCGGTGTTTGTGCCGCTACTGGTTTTTATGCAGACGGTATAAGTGCCGGTCTAAAAAAAGATGATGCTAAAGATATGGCGTTTATATATGCCGATACATTATGTGAAATCGCATCAACATTTACAACAAATAAAATGGCTGCTGCACCGATTAAGCATTTTAAAGCAAAGGGTGATTTTAAAACAAACTTTGTACTGATCAATTCAAAAAATGCAAATGCCATGACGGGTGAAGCTGGACTAGAAGATATTGATGTAGTACTTGGTCATCTTCCGGATGAAGTAATGAACCCTGTAATGAGTTCTACTGGTGTGATCGGAGTAAGACTTCCAAAAGAGAAGTTGATCAAGGGGATAAAGCTTTTTGACCTTTCACAAAAAAATCCGACAAGTGCTGCTCAGGCTATTATGACAACAGACAGTTTTAAAAAAGAGATAGCATTTCAAGTGACTTTGAGTGACGGAAGCAGTTTTAATATAGGTGCAATGGCAAAAGGTGCAGGGATGATCAATCCTGCTATGGCGACAATGCTTTGCTTTATTACTACTGATGCAGACGTATCGTCTACTAAGATGCAGAAGATCCTTGACCGTGTAGTGGTAACAACATTTAATGCCGCTTCTGTTGACGGTGATACTTCTACAAACGATACTGTTATGCTGCTTTCAAATTCAAAAAGCGGTACATTTGATGAAGAAGCATTTGAAGATGCATTACATCAGATCATGGAGTTTTTAGCAAAACAGATGGTAAAAGATGGTGAGGGTGCTACTAAACTTGTAACATATAAAATTACTGGTGCAAAAGATGATGCACAAGCGGAAGTCGTTGCAAAAGCTCTTTCAAATTCACTTCTTGTAAAAACGGCACTTTACGGTGAAGACCCGAATTGGGGGCGTATAGCTTCCACAGTTGGTGCAAGCGGAGCTGAAGCAAAAGAGGAGAGTTTAACTATCTCTTTTGATGACGTATGTGTGTATGAAAAAGGGAACCTTTATTTTGATGAAGCGATGGAGATCAAAGCTGCTAAAATAATGAGAAAGCCAGAATTTACAATATCGTGTGACTTAGGAATAGGTTCTGGTGAATTTACAGCGTTTGGCTGTGACCTCGGCTATGAATACGTAAAAATTAACGCAGATTATAGAACTTAATACTCTTGTATTCATATATTGCACAGATTACAAACTGTACTCTGTGCAATATATTTTTGAAATTCTTTGCAACTTTCTTAATTAAAAAGAATACTGCATATTAAAACCTATATATTTACCTTCCGTTTTTGATGCTTCTACAATGACAGGTGATAGAATATATTTATCCGTAAGCCAAGCACCAAATGCTGAACCAAGAATATGGACACCTAGATCAAGAAGTTGCCCTCCAGCATTGCCACGGTCAATATATTGAATCCCTTGATCAATAACACCGTATACAGAACTTATTGTAAATCCTATCATTTTACGATCTTCTCTATACTCATCGAATTGATCAACAGCAATAGTTGCTCCCGCACCTAGAAGTGTGGCTCCAGCAAAATGACTCCCTTCGCTTCCCCACGTTTCAGTTGCATGTATCTGTACTGAGATAAGTACAGCATAAATGAATAACAAACTTTTTTTCATTTACAGCCTTTTAGACTACTTCTTAGATTTCTTTTCTATCTTTTCTTTCTTTTTGTAACTTTTAATATTCTTTTTTGCCTCTTGTTTTAACTCTTTTTTGAGTAGGTTTTTCAACTCTTTTCTAAGAAACTTTTTCACTTTTTTCTTATCTATCATCTTGCTTCCTTTTTGTGATGTTGTTATGTATGATAGTTTAAGAAAACTTATGTATATATAAAAGTGAATTTGAGAGTTGAAAATTTACTACTTGACAATAATTGTAAAGAAGTATAAAATAGTCGACAACAAGTATAAAATAAAATTATAGTTAAATATAAAAAAATAAAAAAAAACAATTGATATTGGAGGTGAAGATGAAATTCAAAATGCTCTATATAATGGGAACAACACTCGTATCAACATTGTTATTTGCAATGGATGATTACAGAGGTACAGAGAGTTGTTTGTGTGATGAAAACGAAAAACTAACAAATGTGAGCTCAATTGATGCCATTTTAACACAAGGTAAAGTGAATGGAAATATCAGGCTGGCACATATATATCAAAGAGATGATGCAACTGGAAGTAAAGATACATACGGTACTTCGATTGGTGGAGAGTTGAAATATGAAACTGCCAAGTTTTATAACATGTCTGCAGGAGTGTCAGCTTTCATTTCACAAAAGATAGACCCTTTAAGCGGTGATTTTAATAAAAATGAACTCAATACAGATTTTTTTAACGAGAAGGGAAATTCAATAGTATATCTCGGTGAAGCATATATCGATTATAAACAAAATAAATTTGATGTGCGCTTTGGAAGACAAAAACTTGACACCCCGTTTAATGATAGAGATGATATTAGAATGCTGCCACACACTTTTCAAGGATTAACAGTTGGTTACGGAGGCTTAGAGCATTTTGTATTTATGGCAGGTTATGTAACAAAGTGGTCAGGATTCGATTCTGGACAAGACATCTCTAAGTTTAAAGATCTTCCCGGTGTAATCTCTACTACCAATGAAAACGGTAAAGGGCTTTCTATTTTAGGAGTGCAAAATAATTCTTTTGAAAATATCGATCTGCAAGCATGGTACTATGGTTTTGATAAACAAGCAGATGTTCTCTATCTAGACGGTACATACGAAGCAGAGTATGACAACTCATTAACTTTTGGAGGAGGAGTACAATATGCAAACTATAACGAGAAAGACTCATCTTCATTTGAGGGTAATGTTATTGGTGTACAAATAGAGATAGGTTTTGATATCTTTACGATTGGTGCAGCTGCTAATTATGTTATGACAGCAGACGGTAAAAAACTTTTCATAGGATATGGCGGCGGACCATACTTTAGTTCAATGGAAGAATTAAACATTAATGAAATAAATGATGCAAAAGCATATAATATCTCAGCAGGTGTTGCGCTTAATATGATTGCCAACGATTTAGAATTGAGCTATAGTTATGGGCATTTTGAAGGAAAAGATGGTGCAAGTGATGTAGAAAAAGTAGAAAATGATTTGATACTTGGATATCAGTTCAATAATAAAATGGACCTTGAGATCAGTTATGCTGATATCGACGATAAAAAAAACAGTGGTGCTGCAGACACAGGATTTGATCGTCTTTTAATCAGAATGAACTACGTTTTTTAATGAGAGAAAAGGAGAGAAGATATGAATCTATTTAAGAATATGCAGATTAAACAAATGCTGCTAGGAGTTGCTACAGTAATTACGATAGGACTGTTAGCAGGATTGGTATTTAATTATAGCTATTTAAAAAATATTGAAGAAGCTGTGACTGAACAGGTAGAGGAGATAACACCTAATACTTTAGATTTCTTCAAACTAAAAGTTGATGTAATTCAGGTGCAACAATGGCTTACTGATATCTCTGCAACCCGTGGAATTGAAGGGTTTGATGATGGCCTGGATGAAGCAGAAAAATATTTTGTTGAGGGTAATAAAGTTATAGACAGACTTATAGCTAGTCATACTGAGACTAATGAGCAAGAGATGGTTGAAACTCTTCAAGCGTTTAAAGCTGAATTTCAACAGTACTATGCAATTGGTAAAAAAATGGCACATGCTTATATTGAAGGTGGACCGCAAGAGGGTAATAAGCTTATGACCCAAATTGATCCTTTTGCTGAAAAGCTTTCTGAGAGACTCGCAAAATGGATAGAAGAGCATGAGCAAGAATTAAAAGAAAACTCTTTATCTATAATGGCTGAAACGAAACATGCACTCAATATAACTATACTTGTTTCAATCATCTTAATTGTAATAACAATGCTGTCTTTTGCAATTATTATCAAAACATTAAGTTCTATTAGTGATATTCAAAAGTACTTGTCAAAAGTGAGAGAATTTGATTTTATGAATACACTAAACATAGATGGAAAAAATGAAATTGCTCTCATTGCACAAGATATTTCAAAGGTTATAAGTACACTGAAAGACTTTCTTTCTGATGCGAAGAGTACTTCGAATGAAAATGCTTCTATTGCACATGAACTCTCTACAACATCTCTAAATGTTGGAAATAACGTTGAAAAATCTGTACGTATTGTAGAAGATACGACAAAAGATGCAGTAGGTATAAAAAATGAAATTACTCAGTCTGTGGCATACGCACAGGAAAACAAAAAAGAGATTGTTCAAGCAGATGAATATTTAGCTCAAGCACGTGAAGAGATTGTTGCATTAACATCAAAAGTACAGTCTGCTTCACAAACTGAAGTTGAATTGGCTCAAAGTATGGAAAACCTTTCAAATGAAGCAAATGAAGTGAAGTCTATTTTAGAAGTGATCTCTGATATTGCAGACCAAACAAACCTTTTAGCTTTAAATGCCGCTATAGAAGCTGCACGTGCAGGTGAGCATGGACGTGGGTTTGCCGTAGTTGCAGATGAGGTTAGAAAATTAGCCGAGAGAACACAAAAGTCGTTGACAGAAATTAATGCAACAATTAATGTTGTTGTGCAGTCTATTATCGATGCATCAAACCAGATGAATACAAATTCAAAAGATATTGAGGAGCTTTCTCAAGTTGCTATAGAGGTTGAGGAAAAAATTGACTCTACCGTTTCAATTGTAAGAGTAGCATTGGAAGCGACTGACCACACTGTACAAAGTTTTGAAAAAACAGAAAAAGATATTGAGTTGATAGTATCGAAAGTTGAAGAGATTAACTCAATATCATCTGTAAATGCAAGAAATGTTGAAGAGATTGCTTCAGCTTCTGAGCACCTAAATACTCTAACTGAGCAACTTAACGGAAAACTTGAACAGTTTAAAACTGAATAGTTAGTTATATTCGTTTTTAAACGAGACGTATCTTTTTGCAGAAGCGTAGAGTTCGGCTACTTCTTCGTCTGTCAGTTCTCTTACGACTTTTGCAGGACTTCCCATAATGAGGCTTCTTGGTGGGAATTTTTTCCCTTTTGTAACCAAACTTCCCGCTCCAACTATGCTCTCCTTGCCAATCACAGCATTATCCAGGATAGTTGCACTCATACCGATCAAGCATGCATCTTCAATCGTACAACCGTGTAACATTACACGGTGTCCTATAGTTACATCGTTACCGATAATTGTAGGGCTTCCATCACCTTGCTTTTTTCTGTCTTCACCTTTATGGTGTGTAACGTGAAGCATAGAACAGTCCTGAACACTCGTTCTATCTCCAATTTTAATATAATGAACGTCACCTCGTATTACTGTTCCAAACCATATAGAGCAATCTTCACCGATCTCAACATCTCCGATTACGTCAGCTGAGGGAGCTATCCATGTATCTTTACCTATTTTCGGTTCATAATTTTTAAATTTGTGTATCATATTTAACTCTCTATAAATAGTCTCTCTACTAGTTGATGAATGTTAGTAGATGATTCTTTTCTTGTTACTTTTGAAATTTTGTTTACATACTCTTCTAACAGTTTATGATTGTTTATTGAACGGTCATCAGTTTTTACTTTTACGTAAGTACCGTCACTTTGCAGTTCGTGTGCAAGTACATTGTCCGAAATTTGAAGATTTAAGAGCTGAATGATCTTTTTCTTTGATTCTTCATCTTTGATAGCTGTTAAAAGTTCTATACGTCTGACTAGGTTTCTTGGCATCCAGTCAGCACTTGAAATATATACTTCAGAAGCATCGTTTTTAAAGTAATACGCACGTGCGTGTTCTAAGTATTTTCCTAAAATAGAGATAACACGGATATTTTCACTTACACCTTCAATACCAGGTTTTAAACAACAAATTCCACGAATGATAAGATCTACTTTTACGCCTGCCTGACTGGCTTTATAAAGTGCACGGATAACATCATCATCAACCAAAGAGTTCATTTTCGCAATGATGCGTCCATTTTCCCCTTGTCTTGTCTCATTGTGAATGAGTGACAAGATTTTCGGCTTGATCTGTGAAGGTGCCATATAGAGCTCATTTAATTTCCCTTTTTTACTAAAGCCTGTCAGGAAGTGGAAGAAACGAGTTAAATCGTTCGTAACTTCATCCTTACACGTCATATAACTCATATCTGTATAGATCTTTGCCGTTGACGGATTGTAGTTTCCTGTTCCAAGATGCGCATATTGTTTTAGTTTTCCGTTGATTCTACGAGTGACAAGTGTAGCTTTTGCGTGTACTTTTAAACCCTTAATTCCATAGATAACGTGTGCCCCTGATTTTTCCAGTGCTTTTGCCCAGATAAGATTGTTCTCTTCGTCAAAACGAGCTTTGAGTTCAACCATAACCGTTACCTGTTTTCCGCTTTCACTAGCATCCATCAATGCTTTTACGATTGGAGAATTTTGTCCCGATCTGTACAGAGTCATTTTGATCGATACAACATCCGGATCTTTTGCTGCTTGTTGTATCAGTTTAACGATAGGTTCAAAACTTTCATACGGATGGTACATCATGATGTCTTGCTTATCCAAGATTGCAAAGAGATTGTCATTACTATCTAAAGGAGGCAGGTTCTTCGGTTTAAACGATGGAGATAATAGATGTGCAAAATCTTTATTGCTAACTATCTGCCATAAACTCGAAAGATTTAAAGAAGTATGAAATTTATAGATATCATCTTTGTAAACATTAGCGTGGCGATTGAAAAAGTTAATGATCTCATCATCTGCGTTACTTCCTACTTCTAGGCGAACCATTTCCCCTTTTCTACGAAGTTTTAAACCCTCTTCAAGGATCTCCATAAAGTCATCTGCTTCTTCCTCTTCGATCTCGATGTCGGCATTTCTCGTTACTCTGAATGATGCGTATTTAATGAGTGTATAACCAGGAAAAAGTTCTTCTATATGTTGTGCAACAGCAGTTTCTATCGGCACATAAGTACCTTCACCAATTTGAACAAATCTGTCTAAAACACGAGGGACACGTACAATTCCGAAACGTTCAATTGCTTCATTGTCTGTATCTCTAAGTTTAACGATAAGACCGAAACTTAAGTTGTTCAAGTGTGGAAATGGGTGTGTCGCATCTACTGCAATAGGGATAATTACAGGGTAGATGTTTTCTTTAAAGTAGATGTTTACTTTATGTTTTTCCTGGTTGCTTAAATCGTTGTATTTCTTAACGTAAATACCTTCATGTTCAAGCTTTTTGAGAATCTCTGTTCTACAGTGTTCTACAACTTGCTGTTCTTGATGCAGATAGTGTCTGATTTCACGAAGCTGTTGCAGAGGAGTAAGCCTGTCCGCCCCTGAAACAATGATCCCTGCTGAGAAAAGTTTTTTAAGTCCTGCTACACGGATCATATAAAATTCATCGAGATTTGTTCCGTAGATCGCAAGAAATTTTAAACGTTCGAGTAATGGTAACGTACTGTCTTGCGCCTGTTTAAGAACTCTTGTATTGAATTGTAACCATGAAAGTTCACGATTAATATAGAAGTTTGGGTTTTTTAAATTCAACATAAAAACCGATCCTGTTGCATAAAATTTTTATTGCATTATAGCGAAAATTGGTTTCTACTTAATAACTCCGCTTCCTTTATAGTTTGCGGCATGATAAACAGTAACTCCGTATTTACGTGCATAATACTTCATAAGTAAACGCTGGAGTGTCGGTTCGATTGAAGGAGCAAACCAAGCATTGTTACTAATAGCCACGATAAAATCAACATCTCCTTGATAAAGAGCATCGCAAGTTGCTTCGTAACAGATCGCATTTCTGATTTTAACTTTATTAATTTCAAAATCTGTCGGTTGATCAGCTGTCACAAAATCACTTGCACCGTTAAAGAACGTATCGTTTACAAATTTTTTCGCAAATTTCGGAAGTGGAATATATTCCCCAAAAGGGACAAGAATAACTTTTTTTGCTACTGAATATTTTCCTTGATCGAACATATATGTCACGTTATAGTGTTTAGAGTCTTCAACTAACAGTGCCCCCGCAATAATAGTAATTGAATAAGATATTTGCTCGAGCTGTTTGATTAGCTTTGGACTTTTGTTCATAAATAGAGGAAATACTGATTCAGGTAGGACAACAACTTTGTAGCCTTCCATTTTTGCTTTTGTGATCTCTTGAAAAATCATATCTACGGTTGGGTAAAGATTGTCTCTTTTCCATTTATCTTCTTGTTTTACATTTGTTTGAACAAGTTTCATATTTAACGGAAGTTCTTTTTGCATCGGATAGCCGAAGTTGATTGCAAATAGGAGTAGTATCAGAGGGTAATATTTGTATTTCGGATAACTTCTATATGCATAGATAGCCGCTGACAAAGCAAGAAGTACGAGCGCAAACTGATATTTATAAACTCCTATGAAACTGTCTATAAAAAGAAGTTCAGGCTTAAACCAGTTCCAATCAAGCGGTTCAATAAAACTGAGTGCAAAAAGAATAGCAGCGCGGATGAAAGGATTTGTAGTAAAATACATAGGTAAAAACAAAAGAAGGTAGAGCAGTCCAAATCCAATAGTGACGATAGGCATCATAAAACCGACACCTTGATACTGAAAACTAAAACCGATCCAGTAAAACCAAAACAAACCTATAAAAAATCCTGCAACCAAAATGGAGCGTTTTGGAATATATAATATAGATGCTAACGCGATTAAACCAAGAATCGTGTTTAATAATTTATTTTCCAATCCAAAATTGCTTAAATAGATAAAGAGACTGAAAAAAACTGCACTTGTTAAACCAAATAAAATATCTTTTCTTTTTTCGTTCATATTGAAATTTTACACAATTTTACTCAGATATTAGTATTGTTTTTGTATAATCTCTCAATTTTTATTTAAATAAGGAAGTTATAGATATGGAATTAATCTCTCAGTTATTACCTTTTGTATTTCTGATCGCAATTATGTATTTTGTGATTATTCGTCCACAGCAAAAAGAAGCGAAAGCTAAAAAAGAAATGATCGAGTCACTTAAAAAAGGTGACAAAGTTATCACTAACGGTGGTTTCATTGTTGTTGTTAATAAAGTTGAAGAGAACTTTTTTAGTGTTGAGATGAATAAAGAAACGATTGTAAAAATCGCAAAAGACTCTGTTGCAAAGAAGTATGAGGATGAAGCTTAATTATCGTATCGTAATCTTCGCTTTAGCAATAGTTTTCGGGATAGTTTTCTCTATCCCTTCACTGCTTCAAACTGAAGGTGGAAAAAAAATCACTTTAGGGCTTGATCTTCAAGGCGGTCTTCACATGCTTCTCGGTGTTAAAACAGAGGAAGCTACAAAATCTCGTATAAAATCTATTACAGCCAGCATTAAACATTTCAGCGAACGTAATGACATCCTGATCGATGGACTTACTTTTGATGAAACGGGTGTAAAGTTTGAAGTTTTAGACGGTGATGAAATCCCAAAAATTAAAGAGTATCTTTCAGAGATTGAAGGTTCTTTAGTTTCTGTAAACAACTTGATCGTTTCAGTGAGTTTATCAGCGAAAGAGATCGAAAAAACTAAAAAATTGGCAATCGATCAAGCGATTGAGACAATTAGAAACAGACTTGATCAATTTGGTCTTTCTGAACCTGTTGTTGCAAAGCAGGGTGAAGAGAAGATCTTAGTTGAACTGGCAGGAATAAAAACACAAGAAGAAGAACAACGTGCTCGTGAATTAATCAGCCGTGCTGCAAAGCTTGAACTTATGGCAGTTGATGAAGATAAAATTGCTCGTGTATATAACATGAGTGATAGTGATGCTTCAAGCTACGGAGATGTGATTTTAGAGGATGCTAAAACTCCTGAAATTAAATATCTTGTACGTGAAATTCCTATTCTTGATGGCGGAATGCTTACAAATGCAAATGTTGGATTTGATCAAAACAACCGTCCTGTAATTAACTTTAAACTTAACGCCGAAGGTGCAGAGATCTTTGGAGACTTTACAGGGAAAAATGTAGGCAAGCGTTTAGCAATCGTACTTGACGGTAAAGTGTATTCAGCTCCGAATATTAATGAAAGAATCGGTGGCGGTTCTGGACAAATTTCTGGAAACTATACAGTAGTTGAAGCAAAAGATTTGGCGATTGCTCTTAGAAGCGGTGCTTTACTCGCTCCTATTTATCTTATGGAGAAACGTTCTGTAGGACCAAGTTTAGGGGCTGATTCGATCCAAGCTTCTATGGTTGCACTTATCGGCGGTTTTATTTTAGTCATCATATTTATGGTTGTGTATTATAGAATGGCAGGGGTGATTGCAAACATTGCGTTGATTGCAAATCTATTTTTACTTTTAGCTGTAATGTCTCTTTTTGGTGCAACCCTTACACTTCCTGGTATGGCTGGTATCGTTTTAACTGTCGGTATGGCGGTTGATGCCAACGTTATTATCTCTGAGCGTATTCGTGAACTTATCCGTGAAGGCAAGTCTATGCATAAAGCAATTGAAGATGGTTATGCAAATGCTATGAGTGCTATTTTAGATGCAAACATCACAACACTTATCGCTTCGGTTGTACTGTATGCATACGGAACAGGTGCGATCAAAGGTTTTGCGATTACTATGAGTATCGGTATTTTAGCTTCTATGCTTACTGCTATTTTAGGTACGCACGGAATCTATCAGAT
>JBFEUD010000040.1:0-12178 GCA_041547625.1 Sulfurimonas sp. | reverse complement strand
TGAGAAATATGAGATACTGTTGATACGGCCAGTGTATCGCTTGGAATTATTTCGTGACATGATAAGCAAACCCCTCTACGATCAAGCTTATCAAGTTGCGCACCGGTAAAAACTTTAGATAAATTAAAGTGTGTAATATTATTCTCTTGAAAACTGCCAAAATCAACACTTGCATTTAGTACTTTAGAAGATGTGTGACATGATTCGCAACTTCGTGAGCCTTTTTGTATTGTATGAGGAGAAAATGGTGTCAGTCTGTTTGTTTCCCAATACTCAACTACTCTTCCTTTTTTATCTATCTCGATCTTTTTTAGAGGTGTTTTAGGTGCAGCCGGTGTAATTTTATCATTTTGATTTTTTATTAAAAACGGCTCTTCCCATCTCATAAACATAGAAGTTTTTGTTACTTGATTTGTTCGTTTTTTTATACGTAAATTTGTTCTACTCACTGAGCCGAAAAATTGAGGAGTCCATGCAGTGTGACAACTTGAACATGCTACATTTTCTAAATGTCCTTTAATATCTTCCATGGAAACCAGTGCACTTTTTGAAAGCAGATGTTCCTTTTTAAGAAACTTTAATGGTTGAAATTCAAGTTGCTCACCAGAAGCAAGTACTACCGTGACATTCTGCTCATTTTTTAAAACATTCACAAGCATAGTACCTGTACTGCTTACAAGATGTGTTACACCGTTTTCTTTAAAAAGCCCTCTTGCAGTACTGTTGTCATCTGTACCTAACTCCCAAGGGTACTCCTTCGTTGTACCATGACAATCTTGGCACTTAATCTCACTTTCTCTTTTTGAATGCCAAAACTCGTCATTGTGGAGTTCATTTGAAGTATGGCAATCTTGACAGTTCATACCCTTTTGAAAATGTATGTCGCTTTGCATATGAAAATACTCTTTTGCACCATAGTTTTTTTGGAGTAAACCTTGATAGCTCAACCATACAGGTTTGTCATCATTAGAAAATTTTTTAAAGTCTTGTAGTGTTACCGGAGATGTTTTGTGAAGTTTGTCTTGCTGGTGTTCAAGCGTTTGTGTATGACAACTGGTACACTTACTTGTCATATACTTTGCTTGCTCTTGATGACACGAAACACATTCACCTAAACCAAAAAGGTTTAAAGTAAAAACTATTACTAGTGTCAAATGTTTCATATAACTACTTTTTGTCTTTGCTGATCGCGTCTAATACACCGTTAATAAATTTTGGAGACTGTTCAGTTCCAAACGCTTTTGTGATCTCTACCGCTTCATTAATAATAACCGCATCATCTAGTTCGCTAAAAAGAATCTCGTACGCCGCTAATCTTAGTGTTGCTCTTTCAATCGCTCCAAGACGTTCAAAATCCCACTCTTTTAAATGTTCTACGATCGCTTTGTCACATGCAGCTAAATGCTCCATTACACCATCATAAAGTGTAAGTGCAAAATCTTTTTGTTTGTTACGAATCTTTTTCTCTTCTAAGATCTCATTTGTGTGTTCGGCAATATTACCATTTCCTAAATCGTAAGCATATAAAAGGCTAACTACAGCCATACGAGCATGATGTCTAGTAGCCATTAAAGCACCTCATAAAGGTCAAGCATTTCAAGCACAACAGTCATTGCTTCAAAACCTTTGTTTCCTGCTTTTGTTCCAGATCTTTCAATCGCTTGTTCAATTGTATCTGTTGTTAAAAGACCGAATGAAACTGGTTTTTGGTATTGTAAGCTCATGCTTGCGATCCCTTTTGTCGCTTCAGCAGATACATAGTCAAAGTGTGGAGTTGAACCGCGGATAACTGCACCCAGTGCACATACACCGTCATATTTTCCACTCTCAAGTAGTTTTTGAACAACCATAGGAAGCTCAAATGCACCCGGTGCCAGAATATGTGTTAGGTTTGCTTCCTCACCGCCGTGTCTTAAAAATGCATCTTTTGCACCTTCTACCAGTCTATCAACTACGAAGTGGTTCCATCTTGTACTTACAATCGCTACTTTTTTACCTTCAACGGCTCTTAATTTACCCTCAATAACTTGCATTGTTTTCCTTTAATTTATATCGCTTGAATTTTTTTAATCTTCTCAATTAAAGTGTTTAATTGGTCTAATTTTATCATATTTGGTCCGTCACTCAAAGCAACGCTTGGATCAAAATGTGTTTCAAAGAAGAATCCGTCAACTCCTACAGCTGCTGCTGCACTTGCCAAATATGGTACCATAGAGCTGTCTCCGCCAGTTTTACCATCTTGTGCAGTAGGCATTTGAACAGAGTGTGTCGCATCGAAAATCACCGGTGCATACTCTCTCATAATTACCAAGTTTCTCATATCTACAACAAGGTTCCCGTATCCAAAAGAGTTCCCTCTTTCACACAAATATACACCGTGTTTTTGTGCATTTTCATATGTAGCTTCATCGCATCCGCGAGTTTGCAGTACTTTTAAAAGCGGATACTTCATAGCATCAGCTGAGAGAAACTGCCCTTTTTTGATATTGATCTCTTTATCCGTCTGTGCACAGGCAACGAGAAGGTCTGTTTGACGACATAAAAATGCAGGTATTTGCAGCATATCTACAACCTCAGCCACCTGAGCAACTTGAGTAGATTCATGTACGTCAGTTACAACTTTATAGCCGAACTCATCTTTTACTTTTTGTAAAATTCTCAGTCCCTCATCAATACCAAGACCTCTAAAAGATTCCAATGAAGTACGATTTGCTTTGTCAAAACTCGCTTTAAAATAAAAGTCTACACTTTCATCTTCATGGTAACGCTTGAGTTCTGCAGCAATCTTTAAAATATTCTCTTCACTCTCAATGACACACGGTCCTGCAAGTAGTTTCATAATATCTTCTTTAATAAAATTTTTATAATTATACCCTTTTCTTTCTAATAAGGACTTTATTTAATTTTGACTCTTCTGCGAGCTAATCAAAGTCAGCGTACAAACGGGACTCTTTATGTTCTAGAAGATCTTTTAACATCTCTAATTCTGAATGATATCTAACCGTTAAATCAAGACTCATTTTGCCCTTGCTACCACTATGCCGGCTATTACAATAAGTATTATTCCTATCGTAGTGCTTAAACTAGGAAAAGCATCTCCCAATAACATACCTACACAGATCGAAAAAATGATATTACTGTAACTGACTGTTCCAACTATTCCCGCTTTTGTGTATCCATATGCCTTTGTCATCAAAAGTTGTGAAATTGTTGCCAATACTCCCATTGCCAATACATAGAACCAAACAATACCTTCAGGCATAACAAACTCACCCAACATAAAATCGAGTTCAGGCATATTGAGGTACGGTGAGATTAAAAATAAAACCACAGGTCCAAAGGTCCCAACTCCCATAAATGAAAGTACAATACTGCGCGTATCATAATAGTTTTTTAGTTCTCTGATTGAGGTATATGCAAGGGCTGCACCTACACCAGAAAAAATACCTAAAAGATCATACTTGGTAAAACCTACACCTGTTGGCTGAGTAATAAACACTATCCCGATAAAGCCAAGTCCAATAGCACCCCAGGCTTTCAAACTTAACTTCTCTTGCAGAAACATCCATGCAAAAATAGCGGTAAAGATCGGTGAGGTTTTTGAATAGGTCATTGCATCACCAAGAGGAATATGTGCAATGTTATAAAAAAATGCAAGTAAAGCTACAAACCCCATAAAACCTCGGAAAAAGAGGAGAAAAGGTTTTCCCCCTTTATTTTGTAAAGGTTTTTTCCAGATCGCAATACCGACTAATATCACACCCGCTATATTTCTAAAAAACACAACTTCAAGTGAACTCATTGAATCCGAAGCAAGTTTTGCAAATGCTCCCATGATCGCAAAGGTAAAGGATGCGATGAGCATGTAAAGCACACCCTTATTAATTTCTAAAATTTTTTTCATAATTGAAATTGTACATCTATTATCCTCTTTTTTGTATTATACTTTTTTTAGAACCTAATACCAAGGAGAAACAAAGCATGGCCTATTTAGTAGTATTTTTACTCACCGGTGCTATCCTTTACTATGTATTTAAAAGTTACTCAACATATGAAGCTTATACAAAAGAGTCATTTGAAAATTTTACTGTAACACCAGAAGCTATTCGTAATAGTGACCTTGGTCTTTTTGTTGCTCTTGTTGCAAAAGTTGCAAAAGCAGATGGCAAAGTAGACACCCTCGAAGCTGAGCTTGTTGGACTTATGCTTGATGATGTATCTTCAGTTTTTCCAGAACCGCAAAAAACACGTGATATACTCAAAAGTATTTTTTCAACAGAGAAAGATCGCCAAGACAATATTGAAGAGATCGCTGCTCGTTTAGGTGATGCTACACGTAAAAACTCAACACAGCAAGAAAAATTTATGAGCTTTTTAATCCAGTTGGCATTTGCAGACGGTCATGTTTCTCAAGAGGAAGAAAAACTCTTACAAACTATTGCCGAAGCTTTACGTTTTAATCCAGGAATCTACCATAGTATTTTTGATCACTTTGAAGAGATGATAAAAAACATAAAACCGCAGCACTCTGCAAAAAATGCATATGATATCTTAGGTGTAAGTGAGAGTGATGATATGGATACAATAAAAAAGGCATACAGAAAGTTGATCAAACAATATCATCCCGATATTATCAAATCACAGGTAAACTCTGAAGAGTATATCCAAGAAGCAACTGAAAAGACTCAAGAGATCAATCAAGCGTACGATCTAATTAAAAAAACTAGGGGAGCATAAGCTTATTCCCCTTTAAAGTCTCTCTCCCAAAAAAAATCTATCCACATCGTAGCTTCTTGAATCCAAAAAGTGGGTTCGTAAACTGATGTTTTTTTATAAAACAGTGTTGCACTTTCAAAGTTAACATCTAGATAGTTTTTCGCTAAATGATTCATCACAAACTGTAACGTTTCACCGCTGTCTGCAATATCATCAAGAACTAAAACCTTTTTATGATGTTCAAACTTGCATTCACCGAAAAGTTTAATTACATCTCGTTTTGTAGTATCATCATATAATTCTGTTCTAATAGATTGAACATCCCGTAAATTCAAACCTTCGGCAACACAGTGTGCAAGTGTTAAACCACCTCTGGAAATTGCCACTATCCCATCATATTTTGCTTCTCTTAACAAGCCTAATAACTTGTTGGTATCGTCTCTAAACTCTTCGTATGTATAATAATGTTTCAAAATATTCCTATTAATTAGTTTTAATTATCCAAAATAATTTTTGCTAAAGAATTATGCTAGTATACTACAAACAGACATAAATAAAAAGGGAAAAAATGATGAAAAATATCTCTAAAGTAGCTTTATCTTTAACGCTTGCTGCTTTTATAACAGCTTGTGGAGAAAAACCAAAACCAGAAGCTCAAGATCAAGTTTCTGCTGATTTTCAATGTAAACAAGAAAATGTTCTTGCACCGACATGGACTTGTATTCCTGACGTTCCTGGATACTATGCAGGTGTTGGTGTTGCCGAAAAATCTGCTGCTGGTATTGCACATATGAGAAGAGTTGCTCTTATGAACGGTAGAAGTGACCTTGCGCAACAAATTCAAACTCAGGTTAAAGACAAAGTTGAAGGCTTCACTCGTGCTACAGGAAATGGTTCTGCTGAAACAGTGGATAAAGTAACTACTGCAGTAACAAAACAAGTTGCAAAAGTTGATCTTAAATCTTCAAAAATGGTAAATATGTGGCAAGCTCCATCAGGTGCTATTTATATGCTAGTGACTGTTCCACAAGGTGAAGTAAATCAAGAGGTAAAAAATGCTGTAAAAACTAGCTTTAAAAATGATGAAGCACTTTGGCAGCAATTCCAAGCAAAACAAGCGCTTGAGCAACTAGATAAAGAATTCCCTACAGAATAACTTTTAAAAAAGTGTTCCCTGCTTTGGGGAGCCCTTTTTAAAAAAACTGTTAAAGTATCTTATCCAAGCTCTTACACTTTGCAGTCTTCTCTCTACAGTACTCTTACTTAAATTATAACTTTCAAAATCATCTTTATTTTGTTCTATGTTTTTTAGTTGATGAAAACATATTGGTTCAGAAAAAATTATACGTGCAAACTCCTCCATGCGTTTTTCAATATTTAAAGAGAGTAAATATTCCCCTTGCTCTGTCAAAACAATCTCACTGCTTTGCTCTTGGCATATGTTCATCCACTTTAAAACATTTAAATAATAATCATACTGCCGTAGAACAATATCGAATTCATTCATAACACTTATTTTTGTAGGATGCTCTTCACTTGCAATATTTAAAAATATTGCATGAACTTTTTCAAAGTCATCCGCTTGAGGAAAAGGTACATTACGGTTTACCAATATAGAACTGTTTTCTTTCAAATCATCAAGTGAAAAATCACTTTCTCTTTCAAAGCGAAATGCTTTTTCTTCATCATGCAATGCTGTTATAACTTCACCGTCATAATAAAAAGGGATGAATCTAAAAACATCGTTCTGGTAATAAAAAACAAAACTTTTTATCTTTTTTCTTTGCCCTTGAAGCTGTTTTTTCCAAAAAAGCTCCGGATATAAAAGTTGTCTGATATTTATATTATTTCTGTAACCGATTTTTGCTTCTATAAGGTTGATAGTGTTTTGCCCCTCATAACCACCGTCAACTTCAATCTGTACACCTTCAACTTCATAAACAATTCGATTTAAACTAAATGAAAGTTCCCCTCTTAATCTACCGCGAATTGTAAGCTGTGTATCTTCTCCAAATACTTCACTAAGCATTCCTGATAGATTTGCAATATCAAGTGCTGCCGATTCACTTTTTAAATTTAAAGGATCAATAGTAAGAATATCTTTAGGCTGTTTTACGGTAATAATTTCACATTGGGGTTCTTGCTTAATATATATAAATGGATCTGTTTTAGCAATCCTGTACATACCGTTTCGAATTGCCAAAATTGACAAAGAGTTTTCCTGCATCACTTTTGGAAGATGCTCTTTATGATCAACTTTTGTCATCAAACGGGCTTCTTTTCCGTCCCTTTTTTTGATCTCGTCTGCCGATATATCAAAGTACCCTTCTAGGGTTATACGATCTAAAATTTTCAGATCTTCAAATATATGTTCCCAAGCTTCGTTATTAGAGACTTTTTGCATATTAAACTCTACTAGTAGTTAGTCACAACTACTTCAGTAATTTTTCCCCTTTTTGAAGCGTTAGAATTGATACTTCTAGTTGCTTTAACCTCATGAACAGTGTAGTCTTTATAAAGTTTATAAACATACTCTGCAGAGGAGTTTGAAAGCATAAAAAATGCTCCAATATCATGAATATGATCACACAACTCTTTTAATCTAAACTGCATGTCTTCATCAAATCCCTGATCTGTATATCCTGTAAAACTTGATGTTGCATTTAATGGGACATACGGAGGATCAAAATAGACAAAATCACCTTCTTTTACATGCTGTTTTATAGATTCAAAATCACCATTGTTAATCTGTGTATTTTTTAAAAGTTCACTACATGCTTGGATATTTTCACTGTCACAGTATTTTGGGTTTTTATATCTTCCAAAAGGCACGTTGCATTCCCCTTTGGAATTTACTCTGTATAAGCCGTTAAAGCCTGTTTTGTTTAAATAGATAAAGCGGCTTGCTCTTTGTATATCTGAGAGCTTTGCAAACACTTTTTTGTCTCTATCAAGTGCTCTCATCTCATAATAATAATCTGATTCGTTTTTATGTTTTTGAAGATCTTCAATCAGTTGTGTCGGATTATCACGTATCGTTGTGTAAAGATTTGTAAGTTCAGAGTTATAATCATTTATGTATGCATTTTTTGGTTTGAGTTCAAAAAAAAGTGCACCCCCACCGATAAACGGTTCAAAATATCTGTTGTATTTTTTTGGCATTAATCTTTTAAGATCTTTAATGAGTTGACGTTTGCCTCCAACCCACTTAATAATCGGTTTACACATCTTTACCCTTCACTTTAAATACAAAATCTTACACTCTTCAAAATAGGTTTTTAAAAAATATGTCAAATTGCAATGCGACATTATATTTAATTGGATCTCAAATTTAGATATAATTCCAATAAAATTACCTCTTTTAAGGCTCACCCTATGAAAAAAATCGCTATTATCGGCCGTCCTAACGTCGGAAAAAGTTCACTATTTAACCGTCTAGTTAAAAAACGTGACGCTATTACATCTGATATGGCTGGGACTACGAGAGATATCAAAAGAAAAGTAGCAATTATTAAAGACAAACAGGCTCAACTTCTAGATACAGGTGGTCTTGATAAAGGGTGTGAGCTATTTGACAAGATAAAAGAGATGAGTTTAAAAGCTGCCTATGCTGCGGATATTATCCTTTACATGGTTGATG
Organism: Sulfurimonas sp.; assembly: GCA_041547625.1. Classification (GTDB taxonomy): domain Bacteria; phylum Campylobacterota; class Campylobacteria; order Campylobacterales; family Sulfurimonadaceae; genus Sulfurimonas. The sequence goes on along the minus strand of JBFEUD010000040.1, from coordinate 3,822 downwards.
GAAAAGGACTGCCGGAAGAGGAAGATAAAAAACTTTTTTATGAGCTTCAAACACTTGGAAAAGAGGTAGCTCTAGTAGTCAATAAAATCGATAACGACAAAATGAAAGAAAAACTTTGGGAATATTATGAGTTTGGAACAGATGCTATTTTTGGTATATCTGTAGCACATAACAGAAACACTGTAGAACTTTTAGAATGGGTTTATGACAAAATTCCTGATGAAGACAAAATTGTAGAGGAAGATGAAACTGAAACTGTTCATCACGAAGATGATGAAGAGCTTAGCGATGAGGAATTCTTTTCTCAATATGAACATGATGATGAAGATGATGGGTTTTACTATTGGGATGAAGAAGATGGTGAAGAAATTTTTGAAGATGACTCAATCTTTGCAGAAAATGACAACATCAAAGAGTATGATCCAGAAGATGACAACCATATTAAAGTTGCCATTATTGGTCGTACGAATGTTGGAAAAAGCTCACTTTTAAATGCTCTTTTACACGAAGAGCGCTCTGTAGTAAGCAGTGTCTCTGGTACTACAATTGATCCGATTGATGAGACAATCACTTACAAAGACAAACAAATCACCTTTGTTGACACTGCAGGACTTCGTCGTCGTGGAAAAATTGTAGGGATTGAAAAGTATGCCCTTCTTCGTACAAAAGAGATGCTTGAAAATGCAAATATGGCTTTAATAGTTCTCGATGCGAGTGAGCCTTTTAAAGACTTAGATGAGAAAATTGCAGGACTTATAGATTCAAACCGTTTGTCTGCTATTATCGTTTTAAATAAGTGGGATATCTCAGATAAACAACAACATGACGAAATCATTAAAGAGGTGCGTGACAGATTTAAATTCTTGGCATATGCTCCTATTATTACACTCTCTGCACAATCGGGTCAAAGGGTTGATAAGCTTTACGACATGATCCTCTCAATTAACGAGAACTACACACAGAGGATTCCAACTTCTCAGCTTAATGAAGTACTCCAACGTGCACTTCGCCGCCATACACTTCCAAGTGTAAGTGGACAGATAATTCGTATCTACTATGCTACACAGTATGAAACTAGACCACCGAAAATTGCATTGATAATGAATAAACCAAAAGGTTTACATTTTACATATAGAAGATATTTAGCAAATAAATTTAGAGAGGCGTTTAATTTTGAGGGAACTCCGCTTCTGTTTAAAGCGAAAAAGAAAGGTGAGCGTTAAACCTAGAAAGGTTTAAACACCACCATTGCTACAATTACCAACATAAGAAGTGTTGGTATCTCATTATACATTCTGAAGAATTTTCCACTTTTTGTACAAGTATCAGCTTCTAATTCTTTTCTATACTTATTCATCGAGAAAAAATAGATTACAAGTAAAACAACAAAAGTTATTTTTGCATGCAGCCATCCATGACCTGCAAAACCAATACTATAAGCCAAGTAACCACCGCTTATCAATGTTGCCCACATCGCCGGTACACCGATATATTTAAATAGTTTGTATTCTTGTATTTTCGCTACTTCTACAAACCCTTTGTTATCAATATTTTCAGCATGATAAACAAATAAGCGGGGAAGATAAAATAAAGCGGAAAACCAAGAGATAAAAGAGATCACATGAAACCATAAAATCCAATCATACACTGATCAATCCTTTAAAAGTTTTTCTCTAGATACAATGAATTGTAATTAGAACCGCCGTGAACACCATCAAAAAATCCAAAAACACCCGAACGATGTTTCAATAAATAACCAAAATATAAATTTTCTAATGACTTAGAACGGAACAATTTACCAAGATCCACGTCAAGCGTAATATCTAAGTAGTTTAAGAACCTGCCATATCTTCCACCCTCAGCTTGTTCTTCAATCACTTCAGCTTCAAGATTATCTTTTACAAAAGATACACCCTCACCAAATCCGAATCTTACTCTATTATCTAAAAAATCAAATTTATAAAGAAACTTAAAATATGCAAGAGCTTCATACGTATCTCTGAATTGATCCTCATTAAAATAAGAGAGACCGCCTTTTAAATAAAGGTCTATCGGAAAATCGGCAATATCAGAATATAGAAGATAACCGCCATCGACTGCAATTGTTGTTAAATGACGAGGATGAGAAGAATAATTACTATTGAGAAGAATGTCACCCAAGTCTTTTTCACTCGCATGACCCCAAGCAACTCTTAGCGAGTATTTATCCACATCCTCTGCAAAAGAGGCTGTGAATAAGCTAGAAACTATTAAAAGATGTGCAAGAAACTTACGCATCAACCACTTCTAAGTCTTTAAGAGACTCAGCACCGTGAGAAACAACTCTGTCATGTAAACGACGAAGAGCTTTTGTAGCACGTTCAATAGCAAGGTCAATTGCAGCATCTAAATCATCATCGTTTTGTGTAATAATTACAGGATTAGCGTGAGCTACTTTAATATTGAACTCTACCATTACACCTTTTTTCTCAGCAGCTACAACACAGTCAATACTTGTGATTTCTAATGTATATTTTTTGAATGCTTCTACAGCACCTTCAATGTGAGCTTTTGTAGCATCATTTAATGTAATATCTTTTGCACGAATTTGTAAATTCATAACATATCCTTTATTATAGGGCTTTATACCCTTTATTCTGCCAAAATAATAGCAAAATAAAGCTAAGATTAGTATAATACGGAAAAAATTTATAGGAATGTGTATATGAGAGTTTTTACAGGGATTCAACCATCAGGAGATCTGCACCTTGGAAACTATTTTGGTTCGATTAAACAGATGGTTGACGCTCAAGAAAAAAATGAAACCTTCGCGTTTATAGCAAACTATCATGCTATGACATCATTAAGCGACGGTGAACGCTTGCGTGAATTAACTATGCAGGCAGCAACCGATTTTTTAGCTTTAGGTATTGATCCAAACGTATCTACATTTTGGGTACAATCAGATGTTAAAGAAGTTCTTGAGCTTTACTGGGTACTTTCATCATTTACACCTATGGGACTTTTAGAGCGTGCTCACAGTTATAAAGATAAAACTGCAAAAGGGATAGCGGCAAACCATTCACTTTTTTCATACCCTGTACTGATGGCAGCTGATATATTACTTTTCTCTCCAGATGTTATTCCTGTTGGGAAAGATCAGATCCAACATGTTGAAATTGCTCGTGATATAGCTATCAAATTCAATAATGAATACGGTGAAATTTTCAAACTTCCTGAGTATCAAGTTGCTGAAAATGTTGCAACTGTACCTGGAATTGACGGACAAAAAATGTCAAAAAGTTACGGTAATACAGTTAATATCTTCGGTGAAGAGAAAAAACAGCTCAAAACAATTAAAAAAATCGTAACAGAAAATGTACCTCTTGAAGCTCCTAAAGAGTATGAGGAGTGCAATGTTTACAACATGGCAAAACTCTTTTTAAATGAAAATGAATGTAAAGAACTACAGGAAAGATATCAAAGAGGTGGTGAAGGTCATGGACATTTCAAGCTATATTTGCATGATGTGATCTGGGAATATTTCAGACCGTACAGAGAAAAACGTGAGTACTTCGAAAATAATCAAGATGAAGTAAGAGAGATTTTAAACAGCGGTGCCCAAAAAGCAAGAGCAGTTGCTTCTGAACTTATTGAAAAAGTAAGAAGTGTTACTGGAATTAAGTATTAAAATATTTTCCCTCTTTCGAGGGAAAACAAAAAAGTAAAATTATTTAATTTTACCGTTACCTTTCAGAGTGTTACCTTTTCTATCTACAGCGACCATTTCAACTTTGTCACCTTTAGCACCGATACCTTTAAGGTCGAATTTAAAGATTGGGT
>JBFEUD010000039.1:0-12211 GCA_041547625.1 Sulfurimonas sp. | reverse complement strand
TTTCCCTATCTCTTTTACTAGCTCTCCTAGATACGCATACGTCGTAACAACATTGACTTTTGCTGTAAGAGAAACAGTTGCAAATAGTGCTAAAAATATAATCTTCTTCATATCTCTCTCCTAGAAATTATGTGCACCGTGTGCACCGATTGCCAAATTCATCTCCACTATAAAAGTATCGATATGTTGTCTTTCACCAGCTTCATTAAACATTGCATTATTACGATTGTACTGTAATCTGAATCTTGCAAATTCACTTGTCGTATAATCAACCATTACAGAGTATCTGTCAAAATTGTTTGCTAAAGTACTATCTGTACTTACATCATTTTTATTAATATTCTCATATCTAGTACCGATACGATAGTTTTGATTGAATGCATACACAAGCTGTGCATAGTAACCACCTTGTTTTTTAACTGTAGAAGTTACATTAAACGTAGTTTTGTTTGTATCTGCATAAGTATAAACCTCTCCATCCATATTACGGTAGAGATACTCTCCTTGAAATGTTAAATATGAGTAAGAATCAAAATAATGTTTTACTGTCAGATCTACACCGTAAAGTCTACTACCGCCGACAAAAGCATGAGAATTTTCATCTGCTAAATGATTTACCCTGCTGTCGCCGTATGCAATTGAAGCACCATATAAAAACGTAGTAGTATCTATATCAAAAGAACTTTTAACATATCCTACAAGTAAATTAGGCTGAGAAGGAGAATTAACTGCTATAGTTTCTGTATCACCTTCAGGAGAGATCGAATCTGTTCCATACATTGAAGGATTTTTTCCTTGGAGTACTTCAAAGCCTAGCTTTACAAAAATATCCGTCGGAAGTGTCCATTGAACTTGTGCACCGATATCGTTAATACCATGTTCACCTAAAAATGCAACATAAATTAAAGGCATATCTGAGAAATCTTGCACATGCTGATGTTGCTCGTTGATACGCCCGAATCCTGAACGGAACTTACCTATTTTAGCTTTAAGCCCATACCCTAGTGATGTAGTTTCGCCAAATACTTCCTCAATCTCAAAATTATCTTCAGTTAAATGGAAGATACCAGTAAGTGAAAAATACGGATCAACGACACTTTGCATTGCTAATTCTGCATAATTTAAATTAAATCCATCATTGGCATTAATAGGTGCTTCAGAATGTCCGTCACCATGGGAGTGTGCGGCCATAACTCCATGAGCGATACCCGGAATTTCTAAGTGTGTAAGCTCCTCATCTTTTTTTGAACGGCTCACATAACTAGTATCTACGATAAGTGAAAAATCGGGAATAAAGCTGCTTTGAGAAAAGCTGTTTCCACTTGAGTTTAAACTGCTTAATAATTTTGAATCTTCCTCTTTTTTTTGTTGCTGTTTAATAATCGATTCTAATGTTTCTACTCTTTGTTTGAGTGTTTCAACTTCGCTATCTGCAAATAATGACAATGCTGCAAACAACGATATATATGCTAGTTTTTTGTACATAAATATCCTCTTATTTATAAAATATATTGGTAATAGTTTTTTTATTGTTATTTTGTAAAGTTAAGAGAATTTAGGAGGTGCACGAGGGTTAACATTCGAGATCAGTGTATTTGTATGTAAAGAGAATAAAGAAGTTACAATACGTTCACTGGAATTTTCTAAATATGAGAGATATGCGCTTTCTTGTGGAATATCGGTATCAAAAATAGTAGACTGAATTGTACATATCTGACAGTCATTATGTTGTTTCGTATCATTATGATGGTGAAAAGCACCCATCATCGTTGCTAACAGAAGTACGATTCCTATATATTTTGATACAAATTTTTTCATTGTGAAACTATAACAAATTAAATTTAAAATTTAGAGGCTAAAAACAATTAACCTTTTATCAATCTCTAAATCTTTAAATCCGTATGCCTGCTGTATCCATTCCAAACTCTCTTTCGTATAAAAAAATACGTGTGTCAGATCATTTTTATAATACCATGAAGCGAAATCAATGGAGTCATTATAAAGCTCCGTCATCAAATAGAGCCTTCCTTCCTCTTTTAACATCGACTTTAAAAGTGCAAACTCTTTTTTTGGATCATAAAAATGTTCGATCACTTCACATGAAGTTATATAGTCATATTTTTGCTCTAATAGTTCAACTTTGTTTTCAAAAAAAGGATCGAAACTCGTTATATTGTAGTTGTGTTCTTGTAATAGCCTTGTCACGATTTTTGAACGCCCTGCTCCAAAATCAAGTCCACTGTTTTTCTCTTTAAAATCTTGAAGTACCTGTGTAACTATAGGGGAGACGAATCTCTTATATCCAGTATCTATCTCTGTGGTATGCATCTCATAACGCTCTTTTTCACTTGTATTACTCGGTAAATCTTCAAAAGCGGTAAAGATCCCTTTACACTCAGGACATTGAAAATATTTTTGTTTTTCTTGATAAAAAGGCGCTGCCAAAGTGCCACATAGTCTGCAAGATTGATTCATAAGGCTAATTGTATCATATCAAGCGTTGATAAGTATTTATAAGATAAAATCTCAATAATTTTTATTAACGAAGGAACTTTTTGCTCAATTTACCAAATTTTTTAGCTTCTGTTAGAATTATTTTAGCACCCCTTATGTTTTGGGTTATTTTAAATCCACAAATATTTACAGATAACGGTTACGACATAACTTGGAACTACTATTTTGCTTCACTGTTGTTTGTTCTAGCAAGTGCGACAGACTTTTTTGACGGCTATATTGCAAGAGAATGGAATCAAATGACAATGCTTGGAGCGATCATTGATCCTCTAGCAGATAAAATGCTTACTCTTGCAGCATTTTTAGGGCTTATGATGATTGGTGAAGCTTCTGCTTGGGCAATTTACATCATTATTATTCGTGAACTGTTTATTACAGGGATTAGAACTGTAGCAGTAAGTGAAGGTTTAAGTGTCAAAGCAAGCTGGTCGGGGAAAATTAAAACAGTTGCACAAATGTTTGCAATTGGCTTTTTACTAATGCACTGGCCTTATGGTGATGCTCTTTTATGGTTTGCTGTATTTTTAACGGTGTACTCGGGACTAGAGTATCTTTGGGGATTTAGAAAAGCACTTTTAAAGGATGAAATCTAATGGGTATCTTTACTGCCTTACTTGTTTTATCGGCACTTATCTTTTTTCATGAACTAGGACATTACACGGCAGCTCGTCTTATGGGCGTTTATGTAGAGGTATTTAGTATCGGTTTTGGAAAGCGTGTCGCTACGATCAAAAAATGGGGAACAGAGTGGAGTATAGCACTCATCCCTCTTGGTGGTTATGTACGCATGAAAGGACAAGATGACCTTGATCCTACAAAAAAATCGTACGATCCTGATAGCTATAATTCCAAAACTCCATTGCAAAAAATTTTCATCCTTTTTGCAGGGCCTCTGGCGAACTTTCTCCTTGCCTTTGTACTCTATTTTGCAATCGCTCTGAGCGGTCCGCAAGAGCTCTCTCCAGTAATCGGAAAGGTAGTAAAAGATTCTCCTGCAATGCAAGCTGGACTTGAAGCAAATGACGAAATCATTGCTATTAATGGAAAAGATATAAAAAGCTGGAATGAGATGGCAGAGATTATTGCCGACTCAAATGCAGCACTAAATCTTGAAGTAAAACGCGGTCAGTATATTCACCAAATTCTTTTAACACCTGAACTGAGCGAAACACAAAATATGTACGGAGAAACAGTACAAAGAAAAATGATCGGAATATCTGCTGCAGGTATTACACATCCAAAAGAATTAAGCTTCTTCGGGACATTCAAATATGCTTTTGATCAAACCGTATTTGCAAGTACAATGATCTTTACCGGTGTCAAAAAGCTGATTGTTGGTGAAGTTCCTGCTGATCAACTCGGCGGAGTCATCAGTATTGTAAAACTCACATCAGATGCAAGTGAGATAGGTTGGATAAGCCTATTTTTCTTTACAGCACTTATTTCAGTAAACCTGGGAGTATTAAACTTACTTCCTATTCCTGCACTTGACGGTGGACATATCATGTTTAACATTTATGAGATGATTTTCCACAGAGAAGTTAGTGAAAAAGTGATGGTAAATCTTACTATTGCGGGATGGGTTATCCTCTTTGGACTTATGGGACTAGGTCTTTTTAACGATATCAACAGATTAGCCGGCTAAAACAAAACTTATTTCCACAGCCAATAAGAAAATATTGACCACTGTACCTATGAGAGGTATTGCTATTGGATAATTCACACTACTCTCTTGCTTTGTGGTGAGTTTTATCTTAATTAATGAAACATTCATCAATGTAAAAATAATGAATATAAAAAAACTAGTTAGGCTTGCAAGAGTAATAATTGGTAGCCATAAAGCAAATATCAGTACCAACAAAGAAGCAAAAACTGTTGCAAAAACAGGAGTTGAAGTTTTTTGATATAAACTTGAAAATACTTTTGGCAGCAAATGATTATTTGCCATTCCGTAAAAAAGTCTTGAAACCATAATAATTTGTATCAAAGCACCGTTAATTACTGCAAAAGAACTTATCACAGTTAATAAATAAGCTTCATTGCCTGTTAATGCCGTATAGACATCTGACAATGGCGCTTTACTCTTTCCAATGATGTTTGGTTCAATTGCCACAATAGATATAAATGCCACTAAAAAATATAGTGCTGTTGCTATGACTAAAGAGAGCATAATAGCTCGTGGTAATGTATATGTTGGATTTTTTACTTCTTCTGCAATATTCACCATATCTTCAAATCCAATAAAAGCAAAAAAAGCCAAGAAAGCACCAAGTGAAATCACATAGAAATTAGAGACTTCCAAATCAGGGATTAAGATCTCATACTGAACAGTTGTAAATTCTATATTTGAAAATCCAAAATAGATAATAATCAAAAGCCCAATAATTTCAACTATTGTAAATAAACCTGCGATTTTAACAGATTGTGAAATTCCGACTATAGCCGTAAAACACAAAATACTAACTAATAAGACAGATAATAACCATGGTGGAAGATCTATTACAGTAGAGACATACCCGTTAAAACCATTTACAATAGTCGCACTGGACAATATCCCACCTAGTGCAATCATGATACCGACACTAATAGATAAAAAGTTTGAATTAAAAGCCTCTTTTGCATATAAAGCTTCACCCGCACTGTATGGAAACCTAGCAGAGAGTTCACTGTAACTTAATGCTGTAAAAAAGACAACAATACATGCAACTATAAAAGATAACGGAGCATAATATCCAGAAATAGAAGCTACTTTGCCGACTAATACATAAATACCTGCACCTAAAATATTTCCCAATCCGTAAAATACTAATAAAGGTAAAGTAATATCTCTTTTTAACGGCATCTCTTCTACTTTCGTTAATGTTATTTATATTGTAGTACATTATTTAAAGATGGATTCTTAAAAATACAGATTTGCGTTCATAATTTAAATTTTATTCTGATAGAATTATCCTTATAAAAGAGGTTTCAGACTTAATCTTGACAAATTAGCTGAATAAAGGAAGAAAATGGATCAAACAGAATATAAAATATATATCGATAACGTAATTAGACGTGTTGAAACTGCTCGCCTAAAAGTAGACGATCATCTTATTGTAAAAATAGTGGCTGTCAGCAAATACTCAAGTTGTGAAGAGATCACAAAACTGTATGAAATAGGTCAACGTGCATTTGGAGAGAATAAAGTTCAAGACTTAAAAACAAAATCTGCTGAACTTGAAGAACTTCCATTAGAATGGCATTTTATCGGTAATCTGCAAAAAAATAAAATTAACAACTTAATTGATCTTGCCCCTACTCTGTTTCAAGGACTTGATTCACTTGAACTAGCCCAAGAGTTACAAAAGAAACTTGTGGCGAAAGAGACTACAATGGATTGTTTACTGCAAATCAATTCTGCAAAAGAGGAATCAAAACATGGTGTAATGCCTGAGGATGCACTGAACATTTACAAACAAATTCAAGAAGAGTGTCCAAATATCCATCTCAAAGGTGTGATGAGTATCGGTGCGCATACCGATGATGAAGCTGTAATCAGAAAAAGCTTTGAAACGACACACGAAATTTTCAAGCAAATTCCTGATGCTAAATATTGTTCAATGGGAATGAGCGGAGATTTTGAACTTGCTATTGAGTGTGGCTCAAATATGGTTCGTCTTGGTTCTGTGATGTTTGATAAATAATATCCTATTTTAGAACATAGACGAGTCTGATCTTAAACTCTTGAGGAAACTGAAGTAAAGAGTCTCCAACACTTACGGGAAAGCTGTCTTCAATCGCTGCAATAGTTGATTTTGTGAAGATACTTTTTCCTTCTAATATCTCAATTGCATCTACACCGCCATTAGACAAAACTATAAATTTTACAGAAACATCACCTTCAACTCCTCTTCTTCTAGCTGACATAGGATAACGCTTGTTTTCATTGATTTTTTTAATGAGGTGTTGTGTAAAGAGATCGAGTTCTTTCTTTTTGGCAGCCATCATCTGCCGGATCTCTTCTTGTAGTTTTTCTTCATCCACAGAATCTTTTTGGACTACTTTTTCCTCAACCTCTTCCTGCTCTTCAACAAGCTCTTCTTGTGGTTCTGACTCTTTCTCTTGAATTGCCACCTCATCAATCTCAGATTCAATCTCTTTTTTTACGATCTCATCTTGAACTACGGTTGGTTGAGGCTTCGGTTTAACTTGTGTTTTTTTCTCTACTTTTTTTTCAATCTTCTCTTTCTTTGTATGACACTGTTGCTGAATAATAGAGACAGCTACTGTTTGGATCTCTTGCATCTCTTTTACTACAGTGTTTTCATCCTCAATACTTACAAAATAGATTCCCGATACAATGAATGAAGCATAAACGATAAATGAGATTAAAAAAGAAGAAAAATACCTACGCATCTTTTACTCCGCTTATGTAGTTATATAAAACAGGGAGATAAATAAGATTCAGTACCGTTCCCCATAAAAGTCCAAAGCCTAGACTTATTGCCAATGGTTGAAATGCCACTGCCTGAGCCGTTGCAAAAAACATTAAAGATGAAAGTCCAACAATCGTTGTAACAGATGTTAGAACAATAGGTCTTAATCTTCTTGAAGCCAGCCGAAAGATATCTGTTTTTGTCTTTGCATTCCTAAGTGTAGCCATCATAATGATCCCATCATTGACAATAACTCCAGAAAGTCCTAATGCACCTATTAAAGATGGTAAAGAGAGGTTTAACCCCATTATAAAATGTCCTATATACACGCCTAAAATTGAAAATGGAATTACTGAAAGGACTATTAATGTTTCTCTAAACGAATTAAACAAGTATAAAATAGAGATAAAAATCAACACTGTTGCTAAAAGGGATGCGAATATCATCTCCGTTTGCATTGTTGCTTGTTGTTCTTGTTCCCCTTTAAATCGTAATGCAAGTCCAGGTATATTTTGCAGTTTTTGTAATGTTGGTGCAATCCTGTTTAAAACTTCCGATGACGTTATCACAGAAGGGTCTACATTTGCATATACATAAAAATTTGTTTCTCCATCCTCTTTTACTAACTGCTCCAACGATTCAACTCTTTCAAAACTACAAAGATCGCTTAACTTTACATACTTATCTTTAACAAATACTTCCAAATTTTTAAATCTTTCAAGATCATTTTTATAATTTATCGATTTAATTTTGAGATCTAATAATTCCTGACCATCAAAAATTGTCCCTATTTTTTTTGAAAGATATAAATTTGCTATGTAAGTTCCGAGATACTGTTTAGTGACCCCGAGTTCATGTGCATAGCTATTTAAATTAAGTTGTATCTCATCAATCCCTACTTTTACATTGTCCCCGTAATATTTAATTCCTGTTATTGCCGACAATGCTTTTTCCAGCTCTCTTACAGCTTGAAGAGCTTTTTTATGTTCATCACCTACAACTCCAATACGAATGTCGGCTTTTGCATGTCCCATTTTATTTTCAACAACCAATAGACTACTTAAATTATATTGCTTCTCTAATTTTTCCTGCTCTAACCATTTTCGAAGTTCTCGTGCTATCTCCTGAGAGGATTTATCTCTAATTCTGTCACTTTCATCATAATAAAAACTCAAATAAGGTGTTATAAACTTATCCATAAAATTCATAGGCTTAAGTTTATAAAGCTCTAAATTCAAATAACCGACATAAGGATACATTTCACGATCACCTGTTGCACTTCTTCTATATCCTGCCGTTGAACTCACATGTTTAACGTAAAACTTCTCTTTGTGAGTGAGTATCTTTTTTTCCAGTTCTTGTACAATAGCTAATGATTCTTCAAGCGTCGTTGTCGGTTGTGCTTTAAAAGTAATGTTTACCGTTGATGTATCAAATGGCTGAAACATTTGAAACTTTGAAGCTTTCACACTCACAAATATCAATATAGGCACAACAATCAAAAAAAGAACAATAAAACTTTTTTGATATTTTAACAGCCACTCTAAAGTACGTGCGTAAAGTTCATTCACTTTATTCCAAGACACAGTTCTCGCATTTTTTGACAAAGTGTGAGATGCATGAATCGGTAAAAAAACAAAAGCTTCAAGTAAAGAAGCAATTACCAAAGCAGAAAATGCAATCGGAATGAGCTGTATAATCTCTCCGATTCTTCCACTGAGCATAAGTAACGGTATAAATGAAAACAGTGTCGTTATTGATGCTATAGTAACTGGCTTAGCCATCTCTTTTGTTCCAAGTATAGCCGCTTCTTTAACACTGTGGCCTTTTTCAATGTATTGTTGAATATTTTCACTTACAACAATAGCATCATCTACTATGATACCGATGGCAATCAACACCCCTATAAGAGAATTTACATTGATGCTGTAAGGAGTAAAATAAAAGTAGATTGCACCTATTACAAATGATGTCGGTATCCCTAATGCAATAATAAATGCTATACGGAAATTGATAAGTACCGTAATTAAAAACATAATTAATAAAATACCGAACAAAATGTTCGAAATAACAATATTAAGTCTATCTTTAATAACGGTAGAGTTATCCATGCGAATCTCTAACTGAGCATTTGAAATTTTTGTTTCATCTATCAACTTCTTAATCTTTTCAGAGAGTATAATCGCATCTCCAATCGGATTTTGAGAAATCGCAAGAGAGATAGAGTTATGCCCATCCATACTTGCTAATGTAGATGCATCTTCATATTTTTTGGCAATCGTTGCAATATCTTTTATACTTACCTGTTTATCTGCAACAGTTATAAGAGTATTTTCAAGGTTTCGTGCCACTTGTTCCTGATTTTTTATAGCAAGATAAAATTGGTCTTGTTTACTATCTATCTTGCCAAGAGGAAAGATATAGGAAAGTTCTGAAAACGCTTTCACAACATCATCAAGTGAGAGTCCGTATGCATTTAATTTGTTTTCGTCAATTAAAATTTCGTAATATAAATCAGAATCACCAAAAATCCTCACTTCTGAAATGTTTTCAATCCCTAATAGTTTAATTTTTAATTTTTTTGCCAAAGCTTTTAATTCATCTCTTGAGACTTCAGATGACAATATAGCAATATGCATTAAACTTTTCGTATGACCAACACTTGTTACCGCAGGGGTTTGCATATCGCTAGGAAGTTCGCTTTCTATTACAGCGATAGAGTCTTCAACATCACGTAAAAGTTGCTCTTTTTCTATCCCTTTTGCCAATTCTAAAGTAATAGCGAATTGTCCCGGAGAAATAACAGAAATGATATTTTCAATACCAACAATATTTTTTACCTCTGCTTCAATCTCCGAAACAGCCATATTATTTAAAGTATCAACAGAAGCCCCCTGATACGATCCATGGATCGTAATAGTCTCAGGTTCTATCATCGGTGCAATCTCTTTTGGAATCTTCGTATAGGCATAAATCCCTATAGCAAAGATCAAGAAGAATAATGTATAGTTCATTTTATAGTTCTCTACAAAGAACTTTAAAAATCTTTCAAACATATATGTTGAAATCCTAGCCTTTTATCTGAGGTTTCTCTACAGCTTTATGCTGCATTGAATGATGAGAATGTTTTGCTATGCCATATGTTTTAATTACATATCCGCGATAAATATTTACCGACAGGAAAAAGATTATCAACGATGCTGCAAAAGGAAATGCTACCATCTTTTTCATTTTAGTTGCCTCAATTTTCGCCATACGCTTATATAAAATAACAAATGCCCAAACAATCGCTATCCATTTTAAAATCCCGAAGATATGTAACCAGCTCTCACCTCTACTTGCAAGTGGCACTACATGAATCGTCACACCTACAGCCTGAGCAAATCCTTCGGCAATTTTATTTGCCTCATGTGTAAAGAAACTTTCCAGCGTATGTGCAATAGAACCAATGATAAAAAGCGGTGCATATGAATATCCAAGATCATAAAAAACAGACTTGAAATCTTTTTGCAGAACTTTAGAGGCTATAAACATTCCTGCTACTGCAGCAATTATAGAAAATACAACTGCATATAAAAATGCCAACAGCCCCACTGCATCCAATGTCCCAAAGCTGATATACTGTTCAATCCAGTGTGCTGTTTTTGTCCAGATCATATCTCCTGCCGCATTGCTTCTGTTAATTCCATGGTGAAACGACATCGTGATCGGGATTGCTGCTAATATCAACAGATATGCCCAAACCTCAGCAGGCATAACTTGAAACTTTTTAAAAATAGAGGAAGATGGTTTTGTAATTCTAAATGCAACCGCCTCACATCCAGCCGTACAGTCCATACATAAAGTACAGTCCGTCATGGAATTTCTATTGTCAAACGTAAAAGGTTTTAAATTATGAGGACATGCACTTGCACAATCAAAAGTTTTACAAGAACTACAATCATCTTTATACGTTCCAAGCCAAGTAAATGACATTTTCGAATAAGCCCTCGTTAATACCCCAATCGGACATACAGATTTACAGTAGCTCATATCTTTATAAAGAAAATAAAATAGAAATGCAAGTAGTGTCATAACAGTGAACATAACCGCAGTACCCAGCGGACTTCTAAAGAGACTTGGATTTAAATAGTAAACACCCCACCAACCAATCATTAAAATCCAAATACCGATATATCTGTTTTGCAGCCATTTCGGCATCTTTTTTTGTAGACCAAATTTTGTAATATATTTACCTAAAAAACCGTGTGGACAAATACCGCAAAACACTCGTCCAAGTGTCGGCAAAGTAACTACCATAAATAGTGCCCAGAAGATTCCCCAGAATACTGCCCATGTGAAAAGATTTTCTTTTATTTGATGTGTGAAACCATAATAGATTGCATAAAAAAATACAAATGACACAGCTATACGCAGCACCATTAGAAAACTTTGGTTTTTAAATAAAAATCTAGTTATTGCATACTTGAATAAATCGTTATTGTCCCTTTTTATCTCTTCAACCATTTATTCCCCCTTGATGAGATTTTTTTGTAATAATCCCCAAGTTTTTAAACTGATTGCTCTCTAAAATATCGAGAAGATATACAAACGTTTCAAACTCCGCCTTCTTATCACAATTAATAGCTATAACCGTATCTTTTTTATACGTGAGCAACATCTTTTCAAGTTCCTCTTTCACAACCTCTTGCTTGTCAAAGAGAATCTCTCCATTTCTTTTAATTGTAATTGTCAGATTTTTTTGTTCTTTTTGTTTCTGTACTGAAGAAGCATCGGGCAAATCAACAGGGATAATCCCTTTTGCCACGAATGATGCAGTAGTAAGTACAATCACTAAAAGTACAAGCATAATATCTATAAATGGGACTACATTTATAGAATCAAATTTTTTAATTTGCATGCTTTCTCTTTTGTTCTATATCCCATCTTGCAAGAATCACTTCTATTTTTCTCGTTAAATGGTTATAAAATACAATTGCCGGAATTGCAACTAAAAGCCCCATTGCCGTTGCTTTAAGTGCAAGAGCTAAGGATGTCATAATCATCTTGGCATCAAGGTCACCGCTTTGCCCCATTGTATAAAATGTCACAATGATTCCAAAAACAGTACCAAGCAGTCCTATATAAGGGGCATTAGAACCGAATGTAGAAATAATGTTTATATTATTTGTCACGGCAATTTCAAGTTCCTCTTTTGTCTCATACAACTCTACTTCAACTTGTTTGTAAAATAACAGTCTTTCGATCCAAAACAATAGTGCTAAAAAGCTCATAAAGCCTAA
>JBFEUD010000038.1:0-12461 GCA_041547625.1 Sulfurimonas sp. | reverse complement strand
GGGATAAGTGCCAATAAGATATCTGAAGATGATGTCATTTTACTATCACGTGACATAGGTTGTCACGGGGCTACAATCTTTGCAGCGCGGGAAGGGATTGAATTCTCAAGCAATTTACAAAGTGATTGTGCATCTTTGAGTACTCAAGTCCAAGCTCTTATTAAAGAGGGAATAGCTATCACTGCTATGCGTGATGCGACACGCGGTGGTGTGAGTGCCGTGTTAAATGAATGGGCAAAACAATCAGGTGTCTGTATAGAGGTGGAAGAGGAAAAAATTCCGATTTCGGATGAAGTTTACGGAGTCTGTGAAATGCTCGGTTTTGAGGCTCTTAATTTGGCAAATGAGGGAACTTTTGTTTTAGCAGTTTCAAAAGCTGATGCGACTAAAGCTCTTAAGGTATTGCAGAAGTTTGAGAACTCTGCAAACAGTGTTGAAATCGCAAAAATCACACAAGAATATCTTGGCAAAGTTATACTTAAAAGCGGATACGGTACAAAACGATTTTTGGATATGCCAACAGGTGAATTATTACCTAGGATATGTTAAATGCTTAAAGGAAGATGTTTTGCATGAATACAGTGTAGTACAAGCTTTATTAGAACAAGTGGAAGAGCTTGCAAAAGAGAATAAAGCTTCAAAGGTGACAAAAATCATTACAAAAATAGGAGTGATGAGCGGTATTGAAGTGCATCTTTTTGAAGTCGCTTTTAACACTTTTAAAGAAAAAACAATATGCGAAGAAGCTGAATTTATAATACAAATACAACCTGTTGTGATTCGCTGCCGTGCATGCGGTGAGGAAAACAGTCTGGAAAAAACTCATTATTGCTGTCCTCAATGTAAATCTACAAATGTAGAAGTGATAGACGGAGAGGAGATGTATTTGATGAGTTTAACGATGGAATAAAGGATTGTACATATAAAACTTCAAGATTTTTCGCTATAATCCAGATTATAAAATATGAAAAAGGATAATTATGGAGTGCGAATTTCCAACAGTAAATTCTAATATGGATGAAATTAAAGAGATTTTTAACAGTGTAAAAACTATAGCAGTTTTAGGTCTGTCTCCAAATCCTGAAAAAGATTCTCATAGAGTAGCAGCATATTTACAAGCTCATGGTTACAAAATAGTACCGGTTTATCCAAAAGAGGATGAAATCCTTGGTGAAAAAGTATATAGAAGTTTAAAAGAGATCCCTTTTAAAGTAGATATGGTAAATATTTTTAGAAAGCCGGATGCACTTAATCCTATCGCAGATGCGTGTATAGAACGCGGTGACATTGATGTCTTCTGGGCGCAAATCGGTATAGTAAACAATGCAGCTGCTCAAAAAGCAAAAGATGCTGGAATGAAAGTTGTTCAAAGTCAATGTGCTATGGTAGATCATAGAAATCTTTTTAATTAGGCGAATATAATTGGTTAATTTAGAAACTATAAAACAGGCCGGAAAACGTATAGAGGGTGTTGTTGTTAAAACTCCTCTTGCAAAAGCGCCTTATCTTAGCGAATTAACATCTGCAAATGTTTTTTTAAAAAAAGAAAACCTTCAAATCACCGGTGCATTTAAGATCCGTGGAGCGTATAATAAAATAGCTTCACTTTCAGATGAAGAACGCGCTAAAGGTGTAATCGCTGCCAGTGCAGGGAATCATGCACAAGGTGTAGCACTCTCAGCAAGCCGTTTTGGAATTAAAGCCGTAATCGTAATGCCTGAATCAACGCCTCTTACAAAAGTTAACGGTGTAAAACATTACGGTGCTGAAGTTGTACTGTTTGGATCCAATTATGATGAAGCATATGGATATGCAACGGAGTATGCACAAAAAAATGATTTGACTTTCGTTCATCCATTTGAAGATGAAGAAGTTATTGCCGGTCAGGGAACAGTTGGTTTAGAGATATTAGAAAGCTGTGAATCATTAGATGCCGTAATTGTACCAATAGGCGGTGGTGGGCTTATTGCAGGAATTGCTACTGCTATTAAAGCTCTGTCTCCAAAAACAAAAGTAATTGGTGTAAGTGCAAGCGGTGCTCCTGCTTTTAAAAATTCTTTTGAGTTGAAAACAGCCGTAGATACTACAAAAGTTCGTACAATTGCCGATGGTATAGCTGTTCGTGATACTTCAAAAACAACACTTGATTATGCTCTCAAGTATGTTGATGAAGTTATCAGTGTAGATGATGAAGAGATAGCTAGTGCAATTTTATATCTTTTAGAGAAACAAAAACTTGTTGTTGAAGGTGCTGGTGCGGTAGGTATAGCAGCACTTTTACATAATAAAATTGAAAATATCAAAGATAAAAATATCGCCGTTGTTTTAAGCGGTGGTAATATGGATGTGACACTTCTTTCTGTAATCATTGAAAAAGGTCTTATAAAATCACACCGTAAAATGAATCTGACTGTGACATTGGTAGATAAACCGGGTTCATTAATGCGTTTTACCGAGATATTAAGAGATTTAAATGCCAATATTGTACATATAGCATATGACAGAACATCTGTATCACTTGATTATGGAGATGCAAATGTAACTGTACATGTTGAAACAAAAGGCAAAGAGCATCAAGATGAGATCTATGAAGCTTTAAAATCAGAAGGATATATAAGATAGGTTATGGAAGTTATCAAAAGTAAGAGTATTGCAAAACCTGTAATATTGTTAAAGTTCTATACAGAAGATAATACTCTTTTGGTAGTGGATGATGAAACAACTATTAGATTTTTAGATAACAACGATCTTACACTAAAAGATGGTTTTAAAGCGGGGATAAAACATCAAAACTATAAAACAAATGTAGTTTCTTTTAGTAATGATAAATATTATTTAGCAAGTTTATCTGCCGATGCAAAAGAATCAAGACTTTTTAATGCAAAGTCGAAAAAATTGATTTCAAAGGTAGATAGACATCATGGTGAAGCATCATGTGTAGCTATTGATCCACTGAACAGATTTATGCTTTCAGGTGGAGATGACGGAAAAGTTTTTGCAATTGACGTAAAAAGTGGAAAGTTGATGTTTACTCTCCCTTCTCATATAGACACTATCAACGATATTGCTTTTTCAAAGAATGCAAACTGGGTTGCTACAGCTAGTTTTGATAGAAAAATATCTGTATACAACATTGTGACGATGACGCCAAAAGATCGGCTTAAAGCTCATGCTGCACCTATAATGAAAATCAGATTTTTTCAAAAAAATAAACTGATTAGTATAGATAGAGATGCTAAAGCTATTATTTGGGATATTCATACATCTAAAGTAATCGCCAGACTGCAAGGTATACATGATGATGTCCGTCAAATGGTGATTAGTGACGATGAAAGGTTCTTATTTTTAGGAACCCATTTGGGATATGTTCTTGTATATGATTTAAATACCTATGAGCCTATTGCTACACGTTTTATTAAGATAAGTTCTCCTATTACCGCTATGGAATTTGACGGGGTAAATAATCATCTCATTATAGGAACTGAAGATGGGTTTTTGATCTATTACGATATTTTTGAAGGTCTGGAAGAGATTAAAACTTTTTTACAAAACAAACAGTTTGAAGAGATCCAAAATCGTGTAGAAAAAAATCCTTTATTGACGTATACAAATGTGTATGATCTTGTTTCAAATTTATGGGAAAGAAGTTTAGAAAAAGCACAACTAGCACTTGAAAGCGGAGATACAAACAAAGCCCAATTATTGTTGAACCAATTTAAAGATATACCGTCAAAAAATAAGTTGATTCAAAAATTGTTTCAAGACTATGCACAGTATCCTAAATTTATAGAACTTGCGAAAACTGGAAAGCTAGCACTTGCATACTCTCTTGCAAATGCCTGTCCTGTATATAAAAATACAAAACTATATAAAGCATTGGAAGCAAAATGGAAAGCATCATTTGCGAAAGCACAAAAAATGATGTTAAATCCAAAAACCATGCAGGCAGCCAAAGAGCTTTTAATGCCGTATAGAGGGATTAGTGAAAAGACAAAGTTTATTCAGGAACTTTTTACAAAGTCTAATATATATATGCGTTTTCGAGAATCTATCTCTAAAAAAGATTTTAAAATGGCAATGCAGCTAATTAAACAAAATCCTTTCCTTACAGAGTTGCCTGAATATACGACATTAATGAATTTTGCTGACAACCTGTATTTTAAATCACAAGATGCATTGCAAAAAGGTGATTTACATGATGCAACAAAATTTTTAACACTCTTAAAAGACTTTGATGACTTTAAAGACGAGTCTGTAAGTATATTAAAAGAGGTAGAAGTAAAACAAAAATTTTATCTTGCCGTGAAGTCTAATAATATGGCTGATGCATATGATGCTATGACCTTACATGAAGAGTTGCAAGAGACACCTGAAGGGGAACAACTGTTAAACCAATGGAATGATGACTTGAGTACGGCAAATACTTATGCAGTAAACGGTGATGTTATAGGTGTAAGAAAAGTGCTAGAAAAGTATCTTTCTATAAGTTCTAAATATAGGTCACTAGCAACAATATTTTCTTGGTGTTATATTTCACAATTGGAAAATGCAATCAACATAAAAATGGGAAAAAGCAGTATTGAAAAAGGAATTAAAAATTATCTTTCTTTATTTGGTGAAACAGACCAAATTAATAATTTCTATGAAACATTTAAAGAACAATATTCAGATACGAAATTAAACATTGAACTCCTCCCAAAGAGCTCTCTTTCACTATGGAGACCCTCAATGATTGTAAAATCTATTTTAGAGTAGATATTTAACTTAAAATATAGTTTCATTTAAGTATAATCCAAAACTTTTACATAAATATAAAAAAATTAGGAGACTTTTCATGCAAATTAGTGGCGCACAGATGGTAATCGAAGCACTAATCGCCGAAGGTGTAGACACAGTTTTTGGCTACCCTGGTGGAGCGATAATGAATGTCTATGATGAGATTTATAAACAAGACAAATTTCATCATATCTTGACTCGTCATGAACAAGCAGCGGTTCACGCTGCAGAAGGATATTCAAAAGCTAGCGGAAAAGTCGGCGTCGCAATGATTACAAGTGGGCCAGGTTTTACAAATGCGGTAACTGGTTTAGCTGATGCGTATATGGATTCAATCCCTTTAGTTGTTATCTCTGGGCAAGTTCCTATGAGTTTAATCGGAACAGATGCATTTCAAGAGATCGATGCGGTTGGAATTAGCCGTTCTTGTACAAAACATAACTATTTGGTAACAGATGCGAAGGATCTTCCGCGTATTCTTAAAGAAGCGTTTTATATTGCCGCTTCAGGTCGTCCAGGCCCTGTTCATGTTGATATTCCAAAAGATGTTACGGCTCAAATTGAAGAGTTTAACTATGATATTGAATTAGAGCTTGAAACATATAAACCGACAACAAAAGGGAATCCTCGCCAAATTAAAAAAGCGATGGAAGCAATTGCAACAGCAAAACGTCCGCTTTTTTATCTTGGTGGTGGTGTAATTAATTCAAATGCTGCATATGAAGTAAGAGATTTAATTCATAAAACACAAATTCCTGCAGTTGAGACTTTTATGGCTCGTGGAACATTGGCACATGATGATAAATATTTAATCGGTATGCTTGGTATGCACGGTTCATATGCTTCAAATATGGCAATGAGTGAAACAGATTTAATTATCGCACTAGGTGCTAGATTTGATGATCGTGTAACTGGAAAACTTTCAGAGTTTGCTAAAAATGCAGATGTAATTCACGTAGATATCGATCCTGCAAGCATCTCTAAACTTGTAAATGCACATTACCCGATTGTTGGTGATGTAAAATCTGTTGTAAACGAGATGTTAGAACAATCTGACTCTATTGACGGTTCAAGATATGAAGCATGGAGAGAGACAATTGAGAACTTTGATTCTTTACATCCGTTAACGTACCATGAAGATTCTGAGAGAATCAAACCTCAATGGGTTGTTCAAAGAGTAGGTGAGTTACTTGGTGACGATGCAAACATCTCTACAGATGTTGGACAGCACCAAATGTGGTCGGCACAATTTTATCCATTTAGCAGACCTCGTCAGTTTATAAGTTCTGGTGGTTTGGGTACTATGGGATTTGGTTTCCCGGCAGCTATGGGTGTTAAAGCAGCAGCTCCAGAAAAAGTAAGTATTAACTTTACAGGAGATGGTTCAATCCTTATGAATGTTCAAGAGTTAATGACGGCAGTTGAGAAAAAATTACCGGTTATTAATATCATTCTGAATAATAACTTTTTAGGTATGGTTCGTCAGTGGCAGACACTTTTTTATGACAAACGTCACTCAGAAACTGACCTTTCTATGCAGCCGGACTTCGTAAAGCTTGCAGAAGCATTTGGCGGTATAGGGTACAGAGTTAGTACAAAAGAGGAGTTTGACGCAGCACTTAAAGATGCAGTTGAGAAAAATGTTGTTGCATTTATCGATGTTGTTGTTGAGAGATTTGAAAACGTTCTTCCAATGGTTCCGGCTGGAGGAAGTTTATTTAACATGATGTTACTAGAGAAAAAGGAGAATAAATAATGACGACTGATAATGCAAGAAGAGTAATCTCAGTTATCGTAGTTAACGAAGCGAGTGTTTTATCTCGTATTACAGACCTTTTCTCTGGACGTGGATACAACATTACATCATTAACGGTAGCTCCGATTCCAGATACGAAGTACTCTCGTTTAACGATTGCAACTTTAGGTTCTGTAAAGATTATGGAGCAAATCACAAAACAGTTGCATAAGCTTATTCCTGTTCTTCGTGTATATGAACATGAAGATATGGTTGAGAAAGAGATGGCATTAGTAAAGTTTGAAATTACTGAAAATTTAAGTGATATCAACACTATTTGTGAAGCGTATAACGGTAAGATCGTAAATGCCGGTGAAACAACTGTAATTGCTATGGTTGCGGATGAGCCAAAAAGAATTGATAACTTCTTAAACTCTATGAAACGCTATAATCCAAAAGAGATCGTAAGAAGCGGTGCAGTAGCACTAGAGAGATAAAATGAAGTTAAGTGAAATTGCACAAATAATCGGTGCCGAGTTTAATGGAGTTGACAAAGAAATTAGCTCTATGAACACACTGAAAGATGCTACTGAAGATCAGCTCTCTTTTATATCAAATGCCAAATATGTAAAAGATATGGCTGCTTCACGTGCTGCTGCAATTATAGTTAATGAAAAAACAAAAGAGTATGTACCCCAAGGTTGTACAGCCTTAGTTGTTGAAGATACATACTGGCAGATGGCAGTGCTTTCTAAATATTTCTCAGCACCTATTGAAGACAAAGATGGTGCAAAATCCGTTATCGGTGAAAACTGTAATATATCTGCAAAAGCTGAGATTGCAAATGGTGCAAAAATTGGCAATAACTGTACTATATTAGCAGGTGTTTATGTGGGTTCTGGCGTAGAGATAGGGAATAATACAATCATTTATCCAAATGTTGTAATCTACAGAGATTGTAAGATAGGGAGTGAATGTATTATTCATGCCGGTACTGTAATTGGAAGTGACGGTTTTGGTTTTGCTTCAAATAGGCTTGGACAGCATAATAAGATTTATCATAACGGAAATGTAATTATTGAAGACGATGTAGAAATCGGTGCCAATGTTACAATTGACAGAGCTGTTTTTGGTGCAACTCATATTAAAAAAGGTGCAAGACTTGATAACCTTATTCAAGTTGCACATAACTGTGTAATAGGTGAGGGGAGTGTTTTTGCTGCTCAAACAGGAATGGCAGGATCTTCAATTATCGGTAGAAACAATGTTTTTGGTGCACAAAGCGGCATTGCAGGACATTTAAGTACCGGTGATTTTAATACTTTTGCGGCACGTAGCGGTGTGACAAAAACAATTACAGAAAGTGGTAAAACTTTCGCAGGCTTCCCACTAATGGACCACAAGCTTTGGTTAAAACTTCAAGGTGTTCTTTCACGTCTTCTAAAAAGTAAATAAATTATTAGATAAACTAATTCTATAACTCTTTTTAGGAGGCATAGAATGTCTACAACAATTGCTTTAAGCGGAACAAACAAAGGTGTAATTTCAGTTACAAAAATAGATGAACCTTATGGTCCAGGAAGTGCAACAGTTGCAAGTATCGGTATTTCACTCGATGGTAATGCTGACAATCCTGAATGGAAAGTACATATTCCATTAGATAATGTAGATGCAGTTATAGAAGCGTTACAAACGATAAAATAGTTGCCATTCTCATATGAATCTTAGTATTAACTCTGAAGACATTAGTCAAATTGC
The DNA here is from genome assembly GCA_041547625.1 of Sulfurimonas sp. Classification (GTDB taxonomy): domain Bacteria; phylum Campylobacterota; class Campylobacteria; order Campylobacterales; family Sulfurimonadaceae; genus Sulfurimonas. Next base: position 4,192 of record JBFEUD010000038.1, on the reverse strand, counting down.
TATAGGGGCTTTTGCTTTAGCAGTCCCTATCTCTTTTTCAGAAGAAGCTTGGAGGATGGGCGAGACATTGCCTATAATCAACTTATTGATCGTATTTTTATTATCAATATCATTTTTAGGCATTTATGCCTATTATAGTGTTTTTCAAGGAATTGTCTCAAATCGCTATCATATATTTATCAGTAGAATTATAATTGCTTATTTGATAGCGGCTTTAGTTGTTGGTTTAGTTTTATTGGCTTTAAATAAGTTTCCGATAATTGATGAACCTATTATAGCTATGAAAAGATTGATTTTAATTACTATGCCTGCCTCAATGGGGGCTATTGTAGTTGATAGTTTTGATAAAGAATAAAAGTGTGTCCTAGGCTATCTGTTTTGTTTAGAAACAGACTCACCTAAGATATTGTGAATTATGCTTTTAGTTCTGCAACGTATTCAGCAATACGAGCAATACCTTCTCTAATAGAAGCGATATCAGTAGCAAATGAGAATCTAAAGTAACCCTCACTACCAAAACCTACACCTGGAACTACTGCAACATTTTTCTTTGCTAGAAGATCTTTTGCAAAAGTCATTGAGTCATTACTTATCTCTTTGATGTTTACAAACAGATAGAAAGCCCCATCAGGTTTAAGTACGCTTAGACCATCTACTTCATTGAAAAGTTTTACAGCTTCATCACGACGAGCAGCAAACTCTTTTCTCATCATTTCAATATCAGCATCTGCAGAACCGTCAAGCCCTGTAATAGCTGCCATCTGAGTTATAGAACAAATATTTGAAGTACTTTGAGACTGTAATTTTTTAGTTGCTTTGATAAGTTCTGCATCTGCAGCAGCCATGTATCCAAAACGCCATCCAGTCATTGCAACAGATTTAGATAAACCGTTAATTGTAACAGTACGTTTAAACATATCTTCGCTGATACTAGCAGCTGATGTAAATTCACCATCATATACAAGTTTCTCATACATCTCATCAGATGCTACGATGATGTTTGTACCTTTTAAAACTTCTGCAAGTGCTTCAAGCTCAGTTTTTGAATATACTGCACCTGTTGGATTTGATGGAGTTGTAAGTACTAACATTTTTGTTTTGTCAGTGATGGCATTTTTTAACTGCTCAGGAGTTATTTTAAATCCTGTTTCATCTTGTGTTTCGATCTCCACAACAGTTCCACCGCAGTATTTTACAAGTTCAGGATATGTTACCCAGTACGGAGCAGGGATAATAACTTCATCACCTTTTTCGATAGTAGCTGCGAAAAGGTTAAATAATGAATGTTTCGCACCATTGTTTACAATTACTTGATTTGGAGCGTAAGTTAGCCCATTATCTTTTTGAAGTTTTTGGATTACAGCATTTTTAAGCGCTGGAATACCATCCACAGCAGTATACTTTGTAAAACCGTCATTTATGGCTTTAATAGCAGCATCTTTGATAACTTGAGGCGTATCAAAGTCTGGTTCTCCTGCAGAAAAGCTTAAAATATCTTTTCCTTCAGCTTTTAGCTCTTGAGCTAATGTTGAAATAGCTATAGTAATAGATTCAGATAATGTGTTTATGCGATTTGTCAGCATAATAACCCTTTAGGTGAAAATAATCAGCAATTATACAGGTTTTATGCTTAATTGAGAGTCTTTTTTTTCACTTTTTTTGAGTAAAAAATTGGTAAAGAATAATTATTTTCCTTTAAGGAACTATGCTATATAGTTAAAACTTATAATGGAACTATAAAGGAGATTAATATGGCTGTACGTGGAAACTCGATTATTAAAGGTATAGAGATAGAAGAAATAGTTAGATTACTTAATAAAGCCTATGCTGATGAGTGGCTTGCTTATTATCAATACTTTATAGAAGCTAAAGTTGTTAAAGGGTTAATGAAAGATGCTGCAATTGCAGAGCTTACACAACATGCTACAGATGAACTTCGTCATGCAAATATGCTTGCAGATAGAATAGTGCAACTTGGCGGAACACCAATTCTTGATCCCAAAGAGTGGTTAACACATGCAAATTGCGGTTATGAAGCACCTAATGATTTCGATGTTGTTGCTATTTTAAATGATTCTATAAAAGGGGAGCAGTGTGCTATCTCTACATACTCAGGCATTGCGGAACTCGTTAAAGATAAGGATATTATCACTTACAATATGGTGAACGAAATTTTGGCAGATGAAGTAGAACATGAAGAAGATCTTCAAGCATTACATGATGATATTACGGATTTTGTTGAAAGTATAAAGTCTAATATGAAATAGTTAACGACTTAAATGTCTTTAACTTTTCATAGACTTAATGAAAGATTCGTAAATATGTTCAAGTTCGAGGTCTTGATCAAGTACTTCTTGATTGTCTTTTACTAAGATATGCTCTAAAATAGCAACCCTTTTTAAAAGATATTCAAACATCTCTTTATTGATATCTGGAAGCATATTATGCATAAACGGATCTTTACATCTTCCTTTTTCAATTACATGTGCAGGAATTCCTATTGCAGTAGAACATGAAGGTACAGCTTTTACAACGACTGAGTTTGCACCGATCTTTGCATCTCTGCCAATTTCAATATTTCCAAGTACTTTCGCCCCAGCACCGATAACTACACCACTTCTGATTGTCGGGTGACGTTTACCTTGAGTTAGTGATACACCACCGAGAGTTACCCCTTGGTAGATCAGAACATCGTCTTCAATAATAGTTGTCTGTCCTATTACTACACCTGTTCCATGATCGATAAAAACACGACGACCAATTTGTGCACCTGGGTGGATATCAATATTTGTTAGGATTTGTGCAAAACCCATTAAAAGTCTTGCTGTTCTTTTGAAATTTGATATATAAAGCTTATGTGCTACTCTGTACCAAGCAATAGCCCAAACACCAGGATAATTAAATAAAAACTCAACTCTCGAAGTTAATGCCGGATCGTTTTTGTAAGCATTGGAAAAGTCTTCTTTAATTAGTGCAAATATACCCATAAAATCCCTTAGTTCGTAGTTCTTAAATAACCATTTTGATTTAAATAAGTCTCTAGTTTTGAAAGTGTATCAGATTTTTCTTGTTCTGTGATAAAAGTACTATTTTCTAAATCGGTTTTAAGTTTAATTAAAATTTTTTCTTTATCGTACCCAATATCATTTAATATATCAAGAATATTTTTCGATTCTACTTCATTTGTAATCTCATAACCATTATCATCAATTATAACTGTGTATTCATTTGGACGTGTAAACAGGTTATGCTGCATTCCTAATGTTTCTTGATAGGCACCTACATTAAAAAATGCCAAGAAGTAATCCTCTTCATCGATATTGATATCATGAAGATATAATGGTCTATCAGGATTGAATTCAATTTCACCGTCACTGTCGCATGTAATATCCCATAATGAAGCAGCACGTAAAGGTGTAGTGTTTAAGTGATGGATTGGCATTACAGGAAAATGTTGACCAAGACCCCAGTAATCAGGTAGAGATTGAAAAATAGATGCATTAATCAAATATCTCTCTTGGAGTTTACTTTGGAGTTGTTCTAACTCGTTTGTAGGGTTTGATGATTTAAGATAAAGTGCTTTTTTAATAATATTATGTACTAAAATTTCTGCATTTGAACGATCTTGTAAATCGATATAACCGAGATCAAAAAGAGTAAATAATGATTCCATATGATCTAGGGCATCATGCAGGTATTCTATACAGTTTGCATTATTTAAAAGACGGTTTAGTTCGCGTAACTCTTCAACAAGAGGTGGATTTAACTCTTTAAAGTCTAACGATTTTTCTTGATAGTCTTGTGAAAAGAGTTCAAGTACAGGTGTGATTAAAACTGCATGGGAAGCTACAATAAAACGTCCAGATTCTGTAAAAATATCAGGGTGCTCAACACCTTTTGAATTCATGATTTCACCTAGTAGGAAAACAACTGAACTTGAAAATTCATCTATTGAATAGTTTCTTGTACATGAACTTTCATGTTGGTCATATTCAACCGCAAGTCCACCACCAATATTGATGTTTTTTAGTGAATTCGCACCCATCATTTTAAGTTCTGCATAGATATGACCTGCTTCACGGAGTGCCTTTTTTAAAGGTGCAATGTCTGACATTTGTGTACCGATATGAAAATGGATCATACTTAAACTATCTAGTAAATTAGCTTCTTTTAAAAGTTTTACAGCTTCTAG
>JBFEUD010000037.1:0-12690 GCA_041547625.1 Sulfurimonas sp. | reverse complement strand
GGAGTGTGTAGAGTTTTCTGTATTTATTACCGGCAAGATGTCGATCGATAAGATCGTCACGCTTGACTAAAAACTCTCTTCCCTCTAAAGAGATTTTAGAGATAGAAGAGTGTTCCATTATTTACTTGATAACTGCTTTTTTCTGTAAAGCGTCCATTTTCTTTTTCATTGTGTCTTTAAATTTTTCCATTTTTAGACGTTGTTCAATAAAAGCTTTTACTTCATCATACTTTCTGATCATAGCCGGTTTTTTATCTTCTACATAAATAACATGGTAACCGAACTGTGTTTTTACAGGTTCTAACGTAACCGTACCTTTTTTCATAGAGAACGCTTTGTCATTAAATGCAGGTACCATTTGTCCTTGAGTGAAGTAACCTAAGTCTCCACCTTTAGGCCCACTTGGTCCCGTTGATTTTGCTTTTGCTTCTTCAATAAATTTATTTTTTAATTTATCTCCACTTAATGATTGTAATCCCGCAATAATACTTTTTGCTTCATCTTCTGCAGCTACAAGGATGTGACGAGCATGTACACTTTCTGGTTCGTTAAACTCTTCTTTGTTTTGTTTATAGTAGTCTTTTAGAGCCTTATCTGAAATTTTAATTCCGTCTAAAAGCTGTTTTTGCCAAACTTGAATAGCCAGTTCTTGCTTCATACGCTCTTCAAGTTTTTTATATTCTTCTTTATACTCTTTTGTTTTCAGTACGCCATTTTTCTTTGCATCTTCAAAAATCAACTCTTTGCCGATAAGTTGTTGTAAAACTTGTTGTCTAAATGCAGCTTGACGTTCCGGTGGAACTTGATTAAATCGTCCCTGCGTTGCTCTCATTAATTCAGTATCAACATCTTCTTGTGTGATTGCTTTTCCATTTACCGTTACTAACGTTTGTGCCGAAACAATAGTTCCAGCTAGAAGAACAACAGAAAGTAATTTTTTTGCTTTAATCATTATGTATCCTTATTACATTTTATATATAGAAAGTGTAATGTGAATTGGATAACGAATATTAAACGAACCTATACAAGAACTTTTAAATGTTTTTCTAAAATATACTCTAATTTATCACGTGTTAACGGTTTAGCAAGATAATCATCAAGCCCTTCGTGCAGCAACATCTCTTTATCACCATTCATAGCAAGTGCCGTAAGTGCAATTACAGGGGTTTTCTTCACTCCAAACGACATCAAAGATTTTATCTCTTTTGTAGCCACTATACCGTTCATCTGCGGCATATCTATATCCATAAATACAATATCAAAACCGTTTTCATTTTTATAAAGGTCTACAGCTTCCACTCCATTTGATGCAGTTTGTACATCAATATTGTACTCTTGTAATAAAATTTTGATAAGTCTTTGATTGATCATATTATCTTCAACTACCAAAGCTTTGATATGTTCATTCTGTATAGTAAATTCTTTTTTTTCTTCCGAAGGCAGTTCCACTTTATTCAGTAAATACAAATGTCTCGCAATATGACTCGGTAGAAGAGGTTTATAGATAACTTCATCTACAAGATTTGTCAGTTTTGTCTGCATTTTTTCATTGTCGTCCAATAAAATAGTAAGCGGTACTTTTTTAGCGTATGTTCCCAGTTCCAAAATCCATGAGGAGTCATTCTGATTTGCTACTATATATAACGCGTCAACATCTTCATATACATGTTCATCTAGTACATTTGATTTAATAACATCTAATGCAAAAGCGCGTAAATAGATAGTTAAAAAGTTTGCTTCATCTATTTTTGATTGATCAAGAAGTAATACTTTTACTTTTTTCTTCGGCATCATTTTAAAGTTTTGTCCCACCGAATTTTTGAAATTAAGAACAAAGTTCACATAAGTTCCATTATTGTCACTGCTTATGCGCAGATCAGAACCTAAAAGTTTTACAAGCCCAGAAGAAAGACTAAGACCCACACCCAATCTTTCATCTGCCTGGTTTCCTGCGGTAAAAGGTTCATTAATAAGTGCTATTTGTTCTTCTGAAATTCCAGTTCCAGTATCTTTTACGCTAAAACCTATACTGCAGTCTCCGTTTTGTTGACGCTTCAGCAGTTTCACTTCAAGAATAACTTTTCCGCCTCTTGGTGTAAACTTCACAGCATTTGATGCGAGTGCATACAGAACCTGCATAATTTTTTTAGGATCACTGTTAAGTTCTTCTGGAATTTTTGGATCAATAAAGCTGAGTACTTTTATCCCTTTTTCTTTTCCCTGCTTGGTAAAGCTATGTGCAAGAGATTCTACAAGCGGTAAAAGATTAAATGTTTCGCTTGAGACTACTAATCTTCCGCTTTGAAGCTGTGCTAGGTCCAAAAGTGTTTCAATGTTTGTCATTAAACTTTTCGAAGATCTTTGAATCATATTGATATATTCATGTTGTGTAGCATCCAAGTTTGTATCTTCTAAAAGTTCTACAAATCCAAGAATTCCATTCATAGGTGTTCTAAACTCATGTCCGATATTTGCTAAAAACTTTGTTTTGAGTTTCTCTATCTCTTTAGTCTTTTGCTCTGCTTTATGAACATTCGTGACATCTTTTAAATGCAATACGTAAAGCCTATGGTTTTTATGTGATTGGAATGCCTTAGCATCGATCATTAGTACATCAGAACTGTTTCTGTCTAAAAGACTTACTCTGTATCCATCTGGCTGATATTTTCTTATATAGTCCAACCATGACTTATCTGACTCTGTAAAGATCTCTTCACTCTCGTTCAAAAAGAGATCTCTGATACTTTCATTTTCTCTATTAAAATCAGAAATATCATGATAATTCATTTTCTTTAAAAATGTTGTATTTGCTCCTATCCATCCTGTTCCCTGAAGAAAATAGAGTAACATCTCCTCACTCTCGTTAGATAGTTCCACAAAGAATTCTCTATCTAAGTTTTTCTCAAGTCCAGCTTGGAGTACATCGGAATCACTAATAACAGTTTTTGGTTTATTCGGAGTTGCTTTATCTGATGAAAAGAGAGAAAAAAATCCCATTAATTACCCTTTTAAAAACTAACATTTTTACATAGTTTTTGATTATAGCATATAAATTAATATTAATACAAATCTGTTAAAATTCCTGTTATGAAAAAAGCGACAAAAAAAGAGATAGCCGAAATCCACAAGCGTTTTGTTGAAAGATACAGTGACGCAGTAACAGAACTTGAGTATAAAAATGCTTATGAACTGGTTGTAGCTGTAGCACTTTCAGCTCAATGTACAGACAAAAGGGTCAACGTTATAACACCTGCGTTATTTGACAAGTACCCATCACCAAAAGAGCTGGCTCTTGCAGATATAGAGGATGTAAAAGCACTTATTAACACTTGTTCATTTTTTAACAATAAGGCAAAGAACATTATAGAGATGGCCAAAAGAGTTGTAGAGGTTTATGACGGCGAAATCCCTATGAACGAAAAAGAGTTGCAAACACTTGCAGGTGTTGGACAAAAAACTGCAAATGTAGTTATGATCGAATACACTGGTGCGAATCTTATGGCAGTCGATACGCATGTTTTCCGTGTTTCACACCGTTTGGGACTCAGTGACGACAAAACTCCTATTGCAACCGAAGCAACACTTGTAAAAAAATTTAAAAATGATCTTCATGCCCTGCATCAAGGGATGGTACTTTTTGGAAGATATATTTGTCGAGCAAAAAATCCGAAATGCGATGAGTGTTTTCTTACTGAATTTTGTAAAACAAAAGAGACGTTCAAAGTATAGGGAATACTCTTTGCTTAGTTAAAAACATGAAACAATTTGGATTTATTTTTATTTTACTACTATTATCATTTTCCGGCTGTGTAAACAAACACGGAATCTCAATGAAATATTATAGCGATTGTAAAGAGTATTACGATCTGCAAGGTTTTTATCATAAAGAGTGCGGAGAGGATGACATCGTTACTTATGAACAGATGAAAAGTGTTATCAAGAAAAAAGAGACAGCCCCAAAAGGGAATGTCTGGTAAGAACTACTTTATAGCTATAAATGTAGCGAAATTAGCCCAGCGGAAAACTACTTCGCAGTGGCTAAACCCGTTTTCTAACGCCATTTTAATATTTTCCTCTTCACTATATGGAACAAGAACATTCTCTAAAGCCTCACGCTTTTGCATAATCTCGTACTCACTGTAACCCTGTTCTTTTTTAAAGTCGTAATAACATTCAATCAGGTCTTTATTTAGTTTTGAGTGATGAGAGATCACTTTTTCGCTAAAAATAAAAACACCCTCTTCTCTAAGGGAATTAGCTATCTTTTTAATAAGTTTTTCTCTTACAAGCGGTCGAATAAACTGTAAAGTATAGTTACTGACAAATACATCTGCTTCTTTATAGTCATATTCTAAAATATCCGCATTTTCCACATCTATCTTTGCACCGAATGCTTCAATTTTTCTGCCAGCTCGCTTTAACATCGCTTCAGAATTATCTAATCCTATAAGCTCCGCAGTAACTTCAAGGTCTCTATGTATATTTAAAAGTAAGCTTGCCGTCGAGCATCCAAGATCGTAAAGTCTACCGTTTTCTTTTAAAGACTTCAGTACAAAAAACTTTGTTATCTTTTGAGACTCTTTATAAAACGGTACACTGCGCTCCAACATATCGTCAAAAACAGCTGCAACCTCTTCGTCAAATTCAAACTGTTTTTTTATCGGTTTTGTAAATACTTTATCATTCATAAGTGTAATTTTAACCAAATTGTTATGATATAATCCTCAAATGGACTTAAATACATCAACATTGATGCTGCTATTTTTCATAGGGCTTTTTTTGATCAGCTTTTGGAAAATCTACGCTTTTTTACCCAATGAACAATTAAGTGACGATGACAATACCCCAGAAGCGAAAGCAGAACTCTTAGGTGTTATACTAAAAGTGGTACAAAACAATCCACCACATCTGACATTAAATGAATTATATGAAAAAGTAAAAAATGATGAAGATTTTGACGGGGAACATTTTTGGCGCTTTAATCCAAATAAGTTACATCATCTTTTGGAGTATTATTTTGCTAAACACCCCGATACAAAAAGTATCGAAGAGTTGCATAAGAAGCTAAATTCTTAGTTTCTATCCATCGCGTTAAGATCTTTAAATGCTTCAATTACGCGTTCAACAAGACTTTCTTGTCCTGCACGTAACCATTTTCTTGGATCATAATATTTTTTATTTGGTTTATCGTCACCCTCCGGGTTTCCGATCTGAGCTTGAAGATAGTCATTATATTTTTCAACATATCCTTTAACACCTGCCCATGTCGCCCATTGAGTATCTGTATCGATGTTCATTTTAATAACACCATAAGAGATAGCCTCAGAGATCTCTTCAGGAAGTGAACCAGAGCCACCGTGGAAAACGAAGTTTACAGGTTTTTCAGCAGTGTTAAATTTTTCTTGAATATATTTTTGTGAATTGTCTAGAATTTTTGGAGTTAAAACAACATTCCCCGGTTTATATACACCGTGTACGTTTCCAAACGATGCTGCGATAGTAAAGTTTGGTGATACTGAACTTAACTCTTCGTATGCGTATGCCACCTCTTCAGGTTGTGTATAAAGAAGTGCATTGTCAATGTTTGTATTGTCAACACCATCTTCCTCACCGCCTGTAACACCAAGTTCGATCTCAATATGCATACCGATTTTTGCCATTCTTTCTAAATACTTTTTAGAAATCGCAATGTTTTCCTCTAAAGGCTCTTCTGAAAGATCTAACATATGTGAAGAGAATAACGGTTTCCCGTGTGCTTCAAAATGTGCTTCACCTGCAGTAATTAATGCATCGATCCAAGGAAGTAGTTTTTTTGCAGCATGATCTGTATGTAAGATAACAGGCACTCCGTAAGTCTCAGCCATCATATGAACATGCATTGCACCAGAAATTGTACCAGCGATTGCCGCTGCTTCATTTGTATTATCTAAAGCTTTTCCCGCAAAATAAGAACCACCACCGTTACTAAATTGAATAATCACAGGCGAATTTGCTTTTTTTGCAGCTTCTAAAACACCATTGATTGAATCACTGTTTACTACATTAACTGCAGGAAGTGCAAATCCCATTTCTTTTGCATGCTCGTAAACTTTTGTAACATCTTCACCAAATAATACGCCAGGTTTTACAATATCTAAAATACCTTTACTCATAACATCCCCAAAAAAATTTTATTTTGAAATTATATAATACAGTACATTTAAAACAACTTTATGTTAATATCTTATACATGAAACAAGAGATAATAACCGACATCATTTTAGTAGATATTATAAACTTTTCTACACTGAGCTCTGCACAACAACTTGAAATCATTACATTTCTAACAAAAAGCTATAAAAGAGTGATTGAAAAGATGTTGGTAAGTTCAAAGATGCCTCTTTCTACACTTATCATGGGTTTTGTCTCAACAGGTGACGGGTTTTACTGCTTACTAGATCCGAAACTCAAGGGTTATGGAACTTTTTTAGGGCTTAGTTTTAACCATTTTTCCGATCAAATTGCCCATAAATATCCATACTTTCAAGGGATAAAAATTGCCGTTCATACGGGCCCTGTTAGTAAATTTAGAGATATTTTAGGGAATGAGAACTACATAGGAGATGGTTTAAATGACTGTGCCAGATATATCGAATTTAAAAACTTTACTATCTCCACAGTAATGGTTTCAGAAGCTGCATATACCGAACTGAAAAAATTTTTACGTTATCACAGAGATTTTGAAAATATTTTAATAGACAGAGAATTTAAACGTTCCAAAGCATATAGTTTTTTTGACAAACACAATAATGAGAAGAAAGGCTATTTAGTCTGGCTTAGAAAATCGGGTATAATTACCCCACCGAAAATCGATTTTATATAAGTACTAGAGGATATTTATGAGACTTACACTGGATGAATACGCAAAACATTTTAAAATGTCTAAAGAGATGATTAACTCTAAATTAAGAGCAAAAAAACTCAACTATATAATAGAGAATGGTATTACATATATAATTGTTACAAGAAGCTCTTTAGAACCTAACAAAAGAGAAGAGATTCATCAAGAGCAAAAAGAACAAAGAATTCAACAGAAAACAAATACAACTCCTGTAAGTCATCCTCCTGTAAAACCAAAAACAACTGTTTCAATGGTAATATCATTGTACCAAAAAGAGAATCAACAGTTAAAAGCAAAAATTGCACAGCTTGAAGCAAAAATCGATAAGCTAATAGATGATAAAGAGCAGATGCTACGCGATGAGATGAGCAGAGTAGAACAAGTTTATAGTAAAAAAGATGAACAGCTCAAAAACATTTTAGAACTTATCAATACTAAGCTTACGCTCGAAAAAGAGAATGCAACTATCCATGAAGTTGAAGCCATAACACAAAGTCAAGAAAAAAAAGAGAGTAAGATAATTGAATTAAAAGAGTATCTTAAAAACCTTGACCTAGATTCACAGCAAAGAAAAATAATTAAAAAAAGGTTTTTAAATGCATACGGAAGCGATATAAGAATCATTAAACAAAACGGAAAAATCTTTCTAAACCTCTCAAAATACGACTACTCAGACCTTTTAAACTAGACTTTTTTCCTTTAGAGCCTCTGGAGCCAAAGTGCTTCAGAGGCTTTTTTTATATCAATATCACACGGTTTTCCGTATATTACATAAGTCATATATTATATATAACAATTTATTTATCACTTTTAACAGTATAAAAGCAATATTAAATTCATTATTTAGTATGTTTTTATAAATTAAATGTATATTTAAGTATTTAATCCGTATAATCTTCCTCATGCAAATTGATGACTTGTTTAATATACTTCACAACTCGGTAGAATCACAAAACAATGGGCGTAAGATCTCTTTAAAAGATATGGCTAAATCTTTAGGGCTATCTATGCGTACATATCAAGACTGGAAGCTTGGTCGTGCCAAGCCTCAGGCTGCTGCTACTGTGATAAAGATGTTAGGTATGTTAGATGATGATGAAATTATTCGCGCTGTAAGAAAAATCAACAAATTAAAGGATGCTTAATGGGAGCATTAACAAAAAAAGAGAGAGAAGCCTTAGAAGATGTTTTTATGTCTATCCACTCTAAAAATAGATATGATCAATTTCTATTTTTCATGCAAAACTACAAGTCAAAGTTGTTTAAAAACATGAAAGCAAGTACCTTAAAGATGAAAAAAAGCGCGTTTTCACTTTATATAAAAGTTATAAGAAAATAAAATAAATAGTTTCAACTTTTGCTAAAAAAGAACCATTTGAAACAAAAAATGTAGTTTTTTTCCTAAAAAACTGGCAATAGAAGAAAATTTTAAGGAAATAAACTATAAAGTACTTTTAGCTGAATTATTTTGTGTATCCCCCTATATAAGAGGGATTAACAGAGATTCGGAAAAAATTTAAACCAAGGGTAAATTTATGAATAAGGCACAATTTGTTGAATTAGTACAAGAGTGTGGTAACTACAAAACTAAAGTAGAAGCAGAAGCAGCTATTAAAGCTTTCACAGAAGCTGTAACAGAAGCTTTAGTAAAAAAAGAAGATGTTTCTCTTGTAGGTTTCGGTAGTTTTTCTGCTGCTTTACAAAAAGGTAAAAGCGGTACAGTTCCAGGTACTAGTAAAACTTATACTACTCAAGATAAAATGGTTCCTAAATTTAAAGCTGGTAAAGGTCTTAAAGACCGCGTTGCAGCTGGTAAATAATCTCTCATATATCGCCTCCTCGGCGATATATATTTAAAATATATGAACTTTAATTTTTTCTCATTATTTAAAAAAAACTCCTCAGAACTTTATGTTCCCGATTCTATCTTAGTAAAGCGTGTAAAATCTCTTTCGAAAAACAGTAATTTAAGAGTCTTTTCTAACATAAATATTTATCTGCACAGACAAAGTTACAATATTGACCTTTTAGTTTACGACTATTCACGAGGGCTTTATATTTTTGAAATCAAGAAATGGTCTTTTGATGATCTTAAAAATGCAACAATCACAAAAGCGGAAAATCAAGAGCATTCAAACAACACATTAGCGTTTGATAAAACACAAGAGTTTATAAAGAGAAAGTTCAATCAAATCACACATACTGACGGTCCTAAAATATATAACTATCTTTTAATGGAAAACCTAAGTGCTGAAGAATATGAGCATTTAGATGATTCATTCAAAGAACTTTTACCAGAAGAAAAAATTATTTTCAGCGACTCGCAAACATCCGATATTTTCAAAAAAATCGAGAGTGAAGAACAGGTCAGTTCAATTGGTACTACACAAGATTTAGAGATACTGCTTACTCAGTACACTAAATTGCAAGATAACGGAACATTTAAACTTTGTAATGAGCAAGAGATCGCCTTTTTAAACTCCAAACTTGAAAACACTACCAATCTAGCAAGTAATTTTCATGACGGAAAAACATCTTTACTGATTTTAAAAGCGATTATAGAACTTTTTGAAGAAAAAGCTCAGAAAATAATCATCCTCAAACCATCAATACTAGCAAGAGATATTGCTTATAAGAAACTACTAGAGACAATTGAACACGGTCTTGTTGAATTTGATATGAACTCCATTGAATTTCTTACACCTTTAGAGCTTATTAACAGGCATTTACAAAAACTCAAAAAACCTATGATTCATGAACTTGCTAGTTTAAATCCAAAACTCCTCCAAAAATCATTTAACATAGCTGACCTTATTATATGTGACGATGCAAATCTATTGAGCGACTCGTTTATTCAATATGTTACAAATATACAAAAAGACAAAAAAGCACTTTTTATCAACCTTACAGATAAAGAGCACTGTTTACGTGATTCTAAATATTGCAAAATACACTTTATTGAAACTCATCCTCTAGCACAAACAATGCACTTACTTCAAAAACTTTCACTGGCATATGATGCAAAAGATATCATGGTTGTTTCAAGTGAAGAGAACAAAGAAAAGCTCACAGAAGACTTAGAACACTTTCTTCATCATAAAACAACGAACGTTGAATCTTCTAAAACCCTTTTAGAACATAATTTAGAAGATCTAAAACTAGCAACTTACAACGATATATACGAGCTTTCAACTAAATATATTATCCTTCTTGATTTATGTGATTATAATGAAAAGCAGATAGAATACGCTCTTAATTTAGCAACACATGGTGCTTATATCCTCTATGATCAAACATGTGAAACCATAGAGATATTAAAGGAAAAATATGAAAGTAAGCAAGAGTGAACAGGAATGGAAACAACAGTTAAGTCCTGAAGAGTTCTACGTATGTAGACAACATGGAACGGAAGCACCTTTTTCAGGTAAATATTACGATTGTAAAGATGAAGGTGTTTATAAATGTGTTTGTTGCGGGGCACCACTTTTTGAATCTTCTACAAAATTTGATTCTGGAACAGGTTGGCCAAGTTATTTTGAGCCTATCGAAAATGCTGTAACAGAACATAAAGATATGAGTCACGGTATGATCCGTATTGAGGTAAAATGTGCTTCGTGTGATGCTCACTTAGGCCATGTATTTCCTGATGGACCTGAGCCTACCGGCATGAGATACTGCATTAATTCAGTTTGTTTGAATTTAGATGAGGAATAGTCGTGAAAAAATTTTTTACAACACTTTTATTTGTATTATCAATCAGCTCTTTATACGCTGAAAACCCACATGTAGTTTTAGAGACAAACCAAGGGAATATTGAACTTGAACTTTTCCCTGAAGTTGCACCCTTAGCAGTAGAAAATTTTACGACACACGTAAAAAACGGCTACTACAACAACCTTACATTTCATAGAATCATTAAAAACTTCATGATCCAAGGGGGTGATCCGACCGGTACTGGACGCGGTGGAGAGTCTATTTGGGGTAAAGAGTTTAAAAACGAGTATAAATCAAATGTAATTTTCGATAAACCTGGTATTTTAGCCATGGCGAATGCAGGTCCAAATACTAACGGTTCACAGTTTTTCATTACAGTAGTACCGACACCTTGGCTTAACGGTGGTTATACTATTTTTGGAAAAATTGCTGATGAGAACTCAATGAAAATAGTACTCAAAATGAGTAATGTGAAAACAAGCGGCAGATACGGTGGTGATAAACCGTATGAACCTCAAATCATAAAAAAAGCCTATATAAAATAGAGGTATCACATGGATATAGAAACACTCAACAAACTGCAAACAAAAGCTCTTAAAAAGAGCGGTATGGATTTTACACGATTAGGTGTTGCACTCTTTTTTGCCGTAGCTGTTTTAACATATAGTTTTGTTTCAAACGGCGGTATTCCAAACAATATGTTCTTAGCAA
The DNA here is from genome assembly GCA_041547625.1 of Sulfurimonas sp. GTDB lineage: Bacteria > Campylobacterota > Campylobacteria > Campylobacterales > Sulfurimonadaceae > Sulfurimonas. Next base: position 1,385 of record JBFEUD010000037.1, on the reverse strand, counting down.
TAGCTGCACTCATTGGTGCATATATGGCTATGAACATCGGTGCAAATGATGTTGCGAACAATGTAGGTCCTGCCGTTGGTTCTCGTGCTATGACCATGACTATGGCAATTATTATTGCCGCTGTTTTTGAAGCTAGTGGTGCACTTATTGCAGGTGGGGATGTTGTTAAAACTATTAAAAAAGGGATTATTGACATCTCAGCTTTTGGCGGTGATGCCGATGCCTTTATATGGGCTATGATGGCCGCTCTTCTTGCAGCTGCTTTATGGTTAAATCTTGCTACTGCTCTTAAAGCTCCTGTTTCAACAACGCACTCTATCGTAGGTGGTGTTATGGGGGCTGGTATTGCAGCAGCCGGTTTTAGCATCGTATCATGGTCAACTATGGGGAAAATTGCTGCATCATGGGTAATTTCACCTGTTTTAGGCGGGATTATTGCAGCAAGCTTTTTATTTGCAATTAAAAAGACAATTATTTTCAAATCCGATCAGATCACTGCTGCAAAAAAATATGTACCTGTCTATGTTGCTATTATGTCTTGGGCTTTTGTAACTTACCTAACATTAAAAGGTTTAAAAAAGATCTGGCCAAAAGTGATCGAGCTTCTTAATTCATTGCCTTTAGTTTCACTTCCTGTAACTAATAAACCAAGTTTCGCTACTGCTTTACTCTTTGGTGCCATTGCAGCTGTTGTTGTATATTTTCTTGTCGCGAAAAAAATAAAGAAAAAAAATCTTACTAACGCTAAAGATCCTGTGAATACTCTCTTTACAATTCCTCTTATTTTCTCAGCAGCTCTTCTTAGTTTCGCACATGGTGCAAATGACGTTGCTAATGCTGTAGGCCCTCTTGCTGCTATCAGTGATGCTGTTGTAAGCGGTGGGGTATCATCAAAAGCACCTATTCCTCTATGGGTTATGGCTGTTGGTGCTATCGGGATTGCAATCGGGCTTATGCTCTATGGTCCAAAACTTATTAAAACTGTGGGTGCAGAGATCACTGAATTGAATCAAGTAAGAGCCTTTTCAATTGCGATGGCTGCGGCTATTACCGTTATTATCGCTTCCCAATTAGGTTTACCAGTTAGTTCTACACACATTGCTATCGGTGGAGTTTTTGGTGTTGGTTTTCTACGTGAGTATCTACACATTACGACAAAAGACAAACACATAGTTACCGAAGATCTTGAAATTTTAGAAGATGAAAAAGCAACAATCAATGCATATAATACAGAATTAGACAAATTGGAAAATAAAGAGGAAAAATCTAAGGCGGATTATGAACGTATAGTAGACCTTTATAAGTTAATTGCTAAAGAAGAAGAACATTTAAAATCTACAAAAAAACAGATTAAAAGAATTGAAAAAGTTCAATATGTAAAACGC
>JBFEUD010000036.1:0-13271 GCA_041547625.1 Sulfurimonas sp. | reverse complement strand
GTGTTCGTGCAGTAATAATCTCTCCGACAAGAGAATTAAGTGTTCAAATATATAAAGATATTAACGCATATGCAAAATATATGGATATCAAATCAGAAGCAATTATCAGTGGAAAAGATATAGCTAAACAGATTAAAAGACTCAAAGGGGGTGCAGAAGTTATCGTAGCAACTCCGGGGCGCCTTTTAGAACTGACACAAAATGGTTTGCAGCTTAATGATGTTGAAATGTTTGTACTTGATGAAGCAGATAGAATGTTGGATATGGGATTTAGTAAAGATATTAAAGCGATCCATCCTTTATTACCAAAGAAGCATCAAACACTGCTGTTCTCAGCTACGTTTTCAGAAAAGGTTAGAAAACTTTCTAAACTGATTCTCTCATCACCAGCCTTTATTGAAACGGCAAAGAAAAATACTACTGTAGATACGATCAATCAAGTTGCTTATTTTGTAGATGCCAATAGAAAATCGGAGCTTTTAGCTTATTTAATCGGTTCAAGAAACTTCCCTCAAGTACTCGTATTTACCCGTACCAAAGCAAGTGCGGATCTATTAGGTAAAGAGCTTGAAAAAGATGGGCTTAAAACTGGGGTTATCCATGGAGATAAAACGAAAGCAAACCGTTTAAAAACACTTAATCAGTTTATGGAAGGAAAATTCCGCGTACTAGTCGCAACAGATATTGCTTCTCGCGGACTTGATATTGAAGAATTACCGTATGTAATTAACTATGAACTTCCCTCTATTCCAGAAGATTATGTACACCGTGTTGGTCGAACAGGACGTGCAGGACGTGAAGGAGAAGCTATCTCACTTCTTGATGTGTATGAAAAGTTTGAAATTCGCGATATTGAAAAATTAATCGGACAAAAGATAGATAAAGAGGTGGTAGAAGGATTTGAACCAGATCCGAATATCAGACGTGTGGATCGTGATGAGGTAAAACTCAAAGCAGAACATAAGAAGCAGGAAAAATCTTATTTTCAATCAAAAAAAGCACCGAAGAAAACAACTGCAAAAACGGTTAAGCAGGCAAAAAAAAGAAAAACAACAAAAAGAGATCCGCGTTAATTGTTTGCAAACTACACTTTAGAGATCATTTATCAAGATGAGTATCTTGTAGCTATCAATAAACCAAGTGGACTCTTGGTCCACAAATCTATGATAGACCGTCATGAGATCTATTATGCGATGAAGATGTTAAGGGATCAAATAGGGCAGTGGGTGTATCCTATCCACCGTCTTGATAAACCTACAAGCGGAGTACTTCTTTTTGCTCTTGATAAAGACACCGCACGACTTTTGAATGAACAGTTTCGTGCTCGTGAGCCGAAAAAAACATATTTGGCTGTTGTTCGAGGTTGGCTCGAAGATGGAGTTATTGACTATCCCCTCAAAGAGAAGCTTGATAAAATTGCAGATAAAGATGCTTCAGAAGACAAAGAAGCACAAGAGGCTGTGACAGATTATAAGTCAATTGAACAAGTCGAGTTACAGGCAAGTGTTGGAAAATACGATACGGTACGTTACTCTTTAGTGGAATTAAAACCAAAAACAGGACGTAAGCATCAACTCCGTCGTCATATGAAACATATTTCCCATCATATTTTAGGAGATACCAAGTATGGTCGAGGCGAACATAATAAGTTTATCCGTAAGGAGTATAATGTGCATAGATTATTATTGCATTGTACAAGCTTGGAGTTTGTCCATCCATATAGTGGAGAGACGATAGTATTAAAAGCTGAACTTGATGATACATTTAAAAAATTATTGAATACATTTAATTGGAGTTTTTATGAGTAGTGAAGTAAAAGAGATATTTTTAAAAGATTATACAAAACCTAGTTTTAAAATAGAGAGTGTGAATTTAACATTTGAGCTTTTTGAAGAGGAAACAAATGTTACAAACATTATGAAAATTGAAAAGCTTGATCAAAGCAGTGACTTAGTATTAGATGCCCAGGAGTTAGAACTTAAAGAACTGGTGCTTAATGGTAAGGTTCTGGGGAGTGATCGTTATACACATGATGAAGAAGCATTAACAATTGAAAATGTGCCGCAGCAGTTTACTCTAGAGATTAGAAACAGAATCTATCCTCAAAAAAATACGGAACTTGAAGGACTTTACAAGTCAGGGGATATCTTTTGTACACAGTGTGAGCCTGAAGGATTTCGTAGAATTACTCCATACCTTGACCGCCCCGATGTTATGAGTGTATTTACCACTACAGTTATTGCAGACAAAGCAAAATATCCAATCCTGCTTAGTAACGGGAACAAGATCCATTGTCACGAAAGTTTTGATACGCGTCATGGTGTTACTTGGCACGATCCTCATCCTAAGCCATCATACCTTTTTGCACTAGTTGCAGGAGATTTAGATTTCATAACAGATGAGTTTGTAACGGCTAGCGGAAACAACGTTGAGTTAAATATCTATGTAGATAAAGGCAATAGCCCAAAAGCTGAACATGCAATGAAAAGCCTTATTAATTCTATGAAGTGGGATGAAGAGAAATACGGTCGTGAATATGATCTGGATATATACAATATTGTTGCAGTAGACAGTTTTAATATGGGTGCTATGGAAAATAAGGGACTGAATGTTTTTAACTCTGCGTACGTACTTGCCGATGCAGATACAGCAACAGATACAAACTTTATGGGAATTGAGTCAGTAATTGCACATGAATACTTTCACAATTGGACAGGAAACAGAATTACGTGTAGAAACTGGTTTCAACTTACACTCAAAGAGGGATTAACAGTATTTCGTGATCAGTGTTTCTCAGCAGATATGAACTCTGCTAAGGTACAGCGTATTGAGGATGTAAAAGCACTTCGTGAGCGTCAATTTGTTGAAGATGCTTCACCAACTGCACATCCGATCCAGCCAAAATCATATATCTCTATGAACAATTTTTATACTGCTACCGTTTATGAAAAAGGTGCCGAAGTTATTAGAATGCTGCATACTCTTTTAGGTGAAGAAAATTATAGAAAAGCTACAGATCTTTATTTTGAGACTTTTGACGGTCAGGCAGTAACGACGGATGATTTTTTATGGGCTATGAGAGAAAATGGCGAATTTGATCTGGAACACTTTAAACTTTGGTACGATCAAAGCGGTACGCCGACATTGGAAGTTGAAGAGGACTTTGAAAATGGAACTTACTCGTTAACACTTACTCAAAAAATTCCCAATAAAGTTGACGGTACCAAGCAGCATGTAATGTATTTCCCTCTGAAAATAGCATTATTAGATGCAACAGGAAAAGAGTTACAAGCGAGTACACTTATCATCTCGAAAGAGAAAGAGATATTTAGTTTTGAAGGTTTTGTCAATAAACCGACACTCTCGATCAATAGAGATTTTTCAGCACCGATCAATGTTAAGCATAAAAATGTGGATTACCCATTTTTAATGAAACACGATACAAACAGCTTTACAAAATATGAGGCAGCTCAAGAGTATGCAATAGAGTCTATTTTTAAACTTATTAATAATGAAGAAGTTAATGAATATATAGATAGATATGGATATCTTTTAGATTTAGATGAAGATTTTTCTTATAAAGCATTGTTATTGGAACTGCCATCAATCTCTACACTAATGCAAAATCAGGAGCTTGTAGACTTTGAACCACTTTATACGGCAAAAGAAAAACTATTAAACGAGATAGCAAAAAAATATGAAGCAAAACTACTGAAACTTTATTTTGCAAACCATGAAGCACAAAATAGTGAATTAGATAGTGTAAGTGTAGGAAAACGTGCGCTTAAAAATAGAGTGTTATCGCTTCTGTCGGCGTTGAAATCTAAAGAGGTAGTACACATTGCAAAAGAACAGTATGAAAATGCAGTGACTATGACGGATAAAATAACGGCATTGGATGTTTTAGAATCTTGTGATGCAGAGCAAAGTGAAATTGCATTTAATCATTTCTATAACAGATATAAAGAGAATACTTTGGTTATGAATAAATACTTTGCACTACTAGCGGCATCTCCTAGAGAGGGTGTACTCGATCGTGTGATGGCATTGCAAAATGATCCTGTTTATGATGAAAAAGTTCCGAATTTGGTTCGTTCTTTAATAGGTGTTTTTGCAAGAAACTATCAATATTTTCATGCAAAAGATGGACATGGCTATGAGTTTGTAGCAGACAAGATTATAGAGATAGACAAGATTAATCCTCAGATGGCTTCAGCGCTTTCAGGAGCGTTTAAAATCTATCCGAAATTGAATGAGACAAATAAAACACTTATGAAAAAAAGCTTGGAATGTATCGTTTCTACACAAGATTTATCAAAAAATACATTTGAGATTGTAAGTAAAATTTTAAAGTAAAATAAGTTTTTTAAATTAATCATCTCTTTGTAAAGTGCTACTGCAGGTATTTGAAAAATTTTCGACTATTATAACCTTAGAAAATGAAAAATATTTAAGGTTATTATTGTGATAATAATGTGATTTAATTCTGTTAAAGTTGTATTAGAACTTATTTAAGGGGAATGTAAATGGCAAGATTAGTCGTACTAGGCGGAGGTGTTGCAGGTCATACTGCAGCAACATTTGCCGCAAAATGGTTAGGCTCAGCTCATGAAGTAGTTGTTGTGACTCCAAATGCTAAATGGAACTGGATTCCTTCAAATATCTGGGTTGGTGTCGGTGAGATGACGAAAGATGATGTTACTTTTGAATTAGCACCAGTTTACGCTAAGGCTGGAATTACATATAAACAAGCAAAAGCAGTCTCGATAAATCCTGAAGGAAGCGAATCAAGCGACAAACCTTTTGTTACTGTTGAATATACGGGACAGGATAAAGAGGGGCAAAGTGAAAATGTTGAATATGATTATCTGATCAACGCAACAGGTCCAAAACTGAACTTCGGAGCAACTCCGGGTCTTGGCGAAGGAAGTCAGTTAGGCGAGCATACTGTTTCTGTATGTACAGCTGACCATGCTGTTCATGCATCTGAAGAGTTTGAAAAATGTATTGAAAAAATGAAAAAAGGTGAGCGTCAAAAGTTTTTAATCGGAACTGGACATGGAATGTGTACATGTCAAGGGGCTGCATTTGAATACATGTTTAACGTAGAACATGAATTAAGAAAAGCAGGTTTACGTGATATGGCAGATATCAAGTGGATCTCAAATGAATCATTCCTAGGTGATTTTGGGATGGGCGGATTACATATGAAAGTCGGCGGTTATGTAGTAAGTTCTAAACTGTTTGCAGAATCTCTTTATGCTGAAAGAAATGTTGACTGGATTGTAGGTGCACATGTATCTAAAGTTGAAAAAGGAAAAGTTGAATATGAACTTTTAGACGGCTCTAAAGGTGAAGAAACATTTGACTTTTCAATGCTTATTCCACCGTTTGCAGGTGTAGGATTAAAAGCATATAATAAAGCGGGCGAAGATATTACAGATACAGTATTTGCTCCAAACGGTTTCATGAAAGTTGATGCTGATTATACTGCTAAGCCTTATGCTGAATGGAAAGCTAGTGATTGGCCAAGAACATACCAAAATCCAACTTATAAAAATCTATTTGCTGCTGGTATCGCATTCGCACCACCGGATCTAATTTCTGAGCCAATGAGTTCGCCAAATGGTACACCGATTAACCCAACTCCTCCAAGAACAGGTATGCCTTCAGGTATTATAGGTAAAGCGGTAGCGCATTCTGTATGTGATCTTATCACTGGAGGAGAAGGAGCACATCTTCATGAAGCTTCTATGGCAGAGATGGGTGCTGCTTGTGTCGCTTCTGCAGGTAAAGGTTGGTTTGACGGTCAAGCCGCTGCAATGACTGTATATCCTGTTGTTCCTGATTTTGAAAAATATCCGGGAACTGGACGTGATACAGATCACACATTTGGAGAAATTGGTCTTGCAGGACACTGGATCAAACACATTTTACATTATATGTTTATCCATAAAGCAAAACTAAAACCAGGCTGGACACTTATTCCAGAATAAAAAAAGGGGAAATTATGAAAAAAGAAGAAGTAAATTTTGCTAAAAACAGACATTTTAATTTAACTATGATTCCTGGGAAGTTTGCAAGAGCAATGAGAACATGTGTTCTTTGGCAAATTATCAGATTTATAATCATCAATATTAAGATGATTATCGTAGTAGGAAAAAGTCACTAAATTTTCTATCCGGGTTTTCTCGGATAGTCAGTAAGGTTTGTATGGTAAAAGAGATAATAAAATACCCCGCACCTTTAAGTGTAGAGTACGGCATAAATGTAAGAGTTTTTGATGAAGAGTTGTTTTCATTGATAGATGATCTCAAAGATACTATCAATGAAAATAATGTAGATGGATTAGCGGCTTTTCAGATCGGAAGTTATCTTAATGTAGTTGTAATCAAAAAAGAAGACGGTAGTTTTTTAGAGTTGATGAATCCCAAGATGATTGCTCATAGTGGAGAGATAATAAGTAAAGAAAAAACTGCTTATTATCCAAAGATGGATGCCGAAGTAAAACGCTATGAAAATATTAGTGTTATATACCAGGACCGTTTTGGTGAAAAACAAATTCTAAAAGCAGAAGGTCATCTTGCTGTTTTAATACAAAGAAAAATTGACTATACTTTTGGATCTACATTTCTTCCTAAACTTTCAAAAGAAGAGAGAGAACGTTTTGAAGAGAGTTTGGCATACGGCATAGATGTCGGGTATGACAACTACTGTCCAACATCATTTCTCAAAGATAAAATTATAAAATTTATTAATATTGTTATCGCTTTACTTTTTCTGATTTTTTTAATATCATTCTTTATAGAAGATAAGAAAATATTATCTTATATTTGGCAGTATCAACTGTATATATCATATGTAACAACTTTTTTAACTGTAGTATACATAGTGTATGGAAGATATGAAGGGACGAAATACACAAGTTGTACCAGTTGTCAAATAGGTAATATTTTGGGGACGGCTTTTTTAGCTTTTATAAGATTGTCTATTGTAATGACACTTTCATATATCTTCATCAAATAAGATAGCAAAGAATGAGTATGGCAGAAAATATTGCGGCTTTACGCGGTTTTAAAGAGATCTTTTCTAAATCTAAAGATAATATCCTGCAGCAATGGGTTGAATATGAAACTCCCGCAGATATTTTAAAACTTCATAATATTGATCAAAACTATTTTATTGAAGCATTTGGAAGCGGTGTTTTTGATTATTTCATGGGAGTGATTTCAGGTGAAGTAGAAATTGGTAACTGTCCTGTGATGCAAAACTTTTTGGCATATTTGAAAAATCGTGAGATCAGTGCAGATGAGCTTTTTGAACTATGTAGTCATTTCCGCCGTTCAATGATCGACTTTTCATACGATGCAAAGATAAATTCAAAAGAAGTTTTTGATGCTATCTCTTATATTTTTGATCAAAATTTTCGCGGTATCTTAAAGTACTATACGGATGCAATTTTTCAAAAGCTTGTTGATGCAAGACAAGAAGCACTATTGGCTTCACAGGCAAAAGAGTATTTTTTATCAAATATGTCTCATGAGATCAGAACACCTCTCAATGCTATTTTAGGATTTGTAAATCTTTTGTTAGATGATGAATTACCTAAAAAACATCGAAACTATTTAGATATTATTTTAAATAGCGGAGAAAATTTATTAAGTATTATCAACGATATTTTAGACTTTTCAAAACTTCGCAGCGGTGAATTTCATATTGAATCGAAGAACTTTTTTATTCATGATGAAATCTCTCATACGATGGAGTTGTTTGTAGCAAGTGCAAAGATTAAAAATATAACTATTACATCTTTTATTGATCCAAAAATACCGCTTGAACTTCATGCTGATATACTAAGAATTAAACAGATACTTTCAAATTTTTTGAGTAATGCGATTAAATTTACGCCAAACGGTGGACATGTTCATGTAAATGTTTCGTATGAGGCACCGCTTCTTAAAATCAGTGTAAAAGATAGCGGAATAGGGATCTCTAAAGAGGATCAAGAAAATATATTTTTAGCATTTGCACAAGCAGAAGATGCCCAAGAAAACAGAAGTGATGGAACGGGACTCGGACTCTCTATCTCGTGTCAATTAGCAGAACTAATGCAAGGGAAAGTAGGAGTTGAATCAGAAGTTGGTGAAGGTAGTAACTTTTGGATGGAAATTCCTGCAACAATCCAGACAAACAAACACCTATACTTTGATGAGGTAGAAAAGCTTAAAAGCCATACAATCGTTGTATATGCAAAAAATTATGCGCTTAATTACAAGCATGAATCCTTTATTCAATATACAACAGTGTTTGATATGGATATCTCTATTGTGAATTCTATAGACATGGATTATGATATTTGTATTTTTTTACATGAAGAGATGAGTCCTGATGAGATCCGAAAGATTATTAATTCGGATAAAAAGTATCTTGCCATCCTTTCTCAAGAGTGTAATCTATATGATAATTATATGCATATTAATACACTTACATTTCCACTATATTGTGAAAAAATGAAAGTGAGTTTTCAGGAGTTATTGTACCCTCAAGAGTATTTGGAGCATCGAAAGAGTATTTCGAAGTTATTTAAAGGAAAAGTTCTGGTTGCGGAAGATAATGAGGCTAATCAAGAACTTATTAAAATTATTCTTTCAAAATACGGTTTAGAGTTTGAAATTGTGAATAATGGAGTAGATGCAGTAGAACTTTATAAACACAATAAGTACGATTTAATTCTTATGGATGAGCAGATGCCGCAAATGGATGGTACAGAGGCTGTAGAGAAGATTAGAAAACTTGAAGAGGAAAATCATTTGGAACATACACCTATTGCTGCACTTACAGCAAATGTTTTAAAAGGTGCTAAAGAAAAAGGATTGTCTCACGGCTATGATGCATTTTTAGGAAAACCGATCATATTAAAAGATTTAGAAAATGTTTTCGATACTTATTTAGAACCGGATTTGAAAAATATAGTTACGCACAATGAGGATGAAGAGTCTCAAACACATATTATAGGGCTAGATGCCAAGAAATTAACAAAAGAGTTGATGTTGAGCATGGATGAATTAACAATGCTCTTAAATCTTTTTGTGAATAAAATGGAACAGGTATTACCTATTTTAGAAGAAGCAATAGAAAACAAAGATTATCAAACAATTGCGAAAAAAGCACATAATATAAAGGGATCAAGCGGTAACTTTAGAATAGAGTTTTTACAAAATACAGCAAGTGAAATGGAAAGTATGGCAAAAAGAGAAGAGAAAGAGTTTGACTACTGTGAGAGTTTGAAAAAAATAAAAGAAGCGGTAGCTTCTATAAAAGTTATATAAATATTTTAATCTTCTATATAATAGCCAATACCAGAAGCATTTTTAATAATATCTGTAGCTAGCTTATTTCTAAGTCTCCATACCAGTGTACGGACACTGTTTTCTGTTGCTCCTTTGTCTTCCCAAACATAGTTTACAGCCTGATCAAATGTTACAACAGAACCTAGTTGTGCAACAAGAAGGCGTAAAAAAGCATTCTCTTTTTTTGTAAGTTTTAGTTTTTTCCCTTGATAAAATGTTTCACAAATACTGATATCTAAATGGTAATTATCTCCAAAAGGGACAATAGGCTCATCTGATGAGCGTTTTGCATAAAGCATTTTTTCTAAATTTATTTTATCTACTTTTAGATTGTCTATATCGTGTTGTCTTTCATTTTCAATTTGGAATTTAAAGAGAGCCATTTGAATTGTTGCATGCAGAGAGTTTGGATCAAATGGCTTTACGATATAACCGTAAGGCTCAGTTACCTTTGCTTGTGTGATGATGTCATCATCAGTATAAGAGGTAAGGTATATAAATGGAATATCATAATTCTCTTTGATATATTTTGCCAGTTCTATACCGTCATCACTCTCTTGTAAAGAGATGTCAATAATAACGACATCAGGCTTGTGTGTAGAAATTTTACTTTTTGCTTGTTCTATATTATCACATACGCCGACAACGCTGTAACCATGTTTTTGTAAAGATATGTTGAGATTTAGTGAAGTTATTTCGTCATCTTCAACGACCAATATTTTTGCTTTTGGATCCATCTTTACACTTCCTATTTCAAAAAATAATTAATATGTGATATAACACAATTAATAAGATTATAATATAACTTTTTTTTATTTCCAATAATTAATCTAAATAAGTGTAAAATTTGTTACAAAACGACACTAACAAATTCTAATATATTTATGAAAGGTACTAATATGCATATTTTTATAACATTTTTATTTATCACATTTTCAACTTTTTTAGTGGCGGACGAGATAAAAAAATTACCAGTTTTAAAGTTAAATCCATTAACAGAAAAAGAAAAATATGTGATTATTGATAAAGGAACAGAACGACCTTTTAGTGGAAAATATTATAACTTTGATGAAAAAGGGGTATACCTTTGTAAACAGTGTGGTGCAAAACTTTTTATATCGAAAGATAAGTTTCATAGCGCTTGCGGCTGGCCAAGTTTTGATGATGCAATTCCAGGAGCTGTTCAGAGACTTACAGATGCAGATGGAAGGCGAACGGAGATATTATGTGCAAGGTGTGGTGCTCATTTGGGACATGTCTTTAAAGGGGAAGGGTTTACTCCTAAGGACACTCGATACTGTGTAAACTCGATCTCTTTAAATTTTCAAAAAGAGTTTGCCAAAAATATTCAAAAAGCATACTTTGCAGGAGGATGCTTTTGGGGTGTTGAATATTACCTTGAAAAACAAAAGGGTGTTCTTAGTGTCGTTTCAGGATATATGGGAGGAAAAAAGCCAACCCCTTCATACAAAGATGTCTCTAGAGGAAACAGTGGTTATCTGGAAACTGTTGAAGTGACATATGATTCTAGTTTAGTTGATTATGAAACCTTAGCAAGGTTGTTTTTTGAAATCCATGATCCGACGCAAAAAGATGGGCAAGGACCAGATATCGGTTCTCAGTACCGTTCAGCTATCTTTGTTAATAATCATAATGAGCGTCATATTATCAAAAAATTGATTTCGATTTTAAAGTTAAAAGGGTATGATGTCGCAACAGTTATCCGAGATAAAAAAGAGTTCTATGAAGCTGAAGAGTATCATCAAGATTACTACGATAGAAAAGGGAAAAAACCTTATTGTCACGGATATGTAAAAAGATTTTAAAAGGTAGAGCCAAGTGATAGAATATGCTTTAATGGATGAATATATAGAGTTGTACAAATTAATTAAACTCTTAGACCTCGTAGATAGCGGGGGAGAAGCAAAACAAATTATTGCTAACGGTTATGTTATGCGTAATGGTGAGTTAGAAACTAGAAAAAGAGCAAAGATCATCAAAGGCGATGTTTTAAATATCGGTGATGAAGTGACTATAAAAGTTATATAACTTTTATAGTACAAAAGAGCTGATAAGACCTATAACTCCTCCAAAAACTCCACCCCATACAACAAGCCATTCCAAATGTTCTCGAATCAGTTTTTGAACCATCTCTTTCACCATTTGTGGTGTAAGTTCATTAAGACGTGAATCAATAACTCCTTCGATCGATTTAAATATATCTTCATTTAAAGATGAATTTTGAAGATGTTTACTGAGTGTTGTATGAAACTCTTCAGATGTGACTATATGCATGATTGCGGATTTGAGTTTGTTGGTAAACGGTTCTCTTAAACTCTCTAGTGCTTTTTCTCCTCCAAACATTCCAAGCATGCCGCCAAACGGAGAGTCCATAACTGTTTTTGTCAAAGCATCATAAGCAGGTGAAAAGTCACTTTCATTAATAATAGGAGTTAAATCTATTTTCTTTTCCTCTTCCTGAAAAAAATTATCAAGCTGTTCTTTTGTAAAGAACTGTTCCATTAAAAGATTTTTAATCGCTAACTTAAAGGCCTCGAAACGAAGAGGGATAACGCCTGAACCGTATAAAAATGGTATCTTTTCAAATAACATATAAACTGCTAATTGGTTTGTAAGTGCTCCAGAAAGTGCAAACAGCCCTGTATAAAGTAAAGGTTGAGAGAACAGTTGTTCTAAAGGCAGTAAAAGTGCAATAGAGATAAAAGTTATGGCAGTAAGATTTGTTATAAAACTTTTATTTAATATCAAATTATCCTCCAAATTTTTGCGCAATTATATATTAAAATAGTATTATTACAAAAAAATAGAGGGTGTTATGAAAGAAGAAACATATAAACTATTTGCAACAGCTACACTTGAAGAGATAGTTGGTGAGATAATTACCGAACTAGATAAAAGAAACGAATCTCCATTTTGGAAAGAGAAAGTAGGGCCGTTTAGTACGGCTATTTTATCTGTCTTAGTACCGTTAAGAGATAGTGGTATTCTGTTTGACCCACAAGGTGATAAAGTAGATGTTTTAACACCGGAACTTTTTTTAGAGTGGAGTGACTTTGTTTCATTAAAGATGTTAGTATTTACTATTGCAAAATCAAATGAAGCAAATGAGTTACTAAGAACGAAACTCTCAAAAGAGGAGTGTCAAAGGTTTCAACCGATAGATTTAGAAAAATTAGGTACTTATTTGAGCAGATACAGTGTGAATTTGGAAAATGAATCTCTTGATTTTCCTATTGCTAATTACAACTTGCACCAAGGCGTAAGCAACGTTATTAAGTCATTACTTTAATAAAAGAGAAGATATAAAACTCCCCATAGTAAAAAAATAAAAAAGCTTAATACTGCGAACGTGATGAGTATTCGCAGTGTTAGATGTAAAAAAAAATTTATAAAGGTTTTCACGGTCTATACGGATACGTATTAAGCTTTAAGCCTTTTGTTGCATACTCCATTCCGCCTTGTAAATTGATCACTTTGTAACCAAGTTTATTTGCCATCCAAGGGCCTACTAAAGATGTACGGCTTCCAGTATGACAAATAATGGCAAAGGGTTTTGAAGTATCCACTTTATTATTGAGATCTTCTAGAAAACGATTTATATTATAGCCGCCTCTTTGATCAAAAAACATAATAGGAATAGCACCTTTTAAAAGACCTGTCTCTCTCCATTCAGGCGGTGTACGAATATCAACAATAGGAGTATTGGAATTTAAAAGATCTTTAGTGATGTACTCGCTTTTATAGTCTGCAAAAAGTGAAATTGTAAAGAGTATTAGAAATAAAAATATTTTTTTCAATTTTTTTCTCCCAAATAAAATTGTATAATTATAACTATTTTAGACAAATAGGAATACAATGGCAGCTTCGAAAAAAGCGATAGATAATGCAAATCGACTACGG
>JBFEUD010000035.1:0-13397 GCA_041547625.1 Sulfurimonas sp. | reverse complement strand
GAGATTGTCACGAATGAGTGAAAAAGTTAGAGTACACGAAATTGCCAAAGAACTGGGGATTACTTCTAAAGATGTTATAGAAAAAGCTACAAAAATTGGAGTTGACGTTAAATCTGCACAAAGTGTAGTAACAATGGAGGAAGCTGAAAATCTAGCAAACTTCATTATGAACGGTGAACCAGCAGAAGAGCAAGTAAAACCAGAAAAGAAAACAAAAGCAAAACAAGCAGATAAAAAAGAAGAAACTCCAAAAGTAGAAGATGTAAAACCAAAAACAAATGACTCTAATGACTCTGAAAAGAAAGAGGATAAAACTTCTAAAGTAGCAAAAGAGGTAGAAAAAGAGCCAGAAGCTAAGAAAGTAGAAGAAAAAGCTGACAATACTCCTAAAATTAAAACAGCAGTAAAAAAATCTGGTCTAAAGATTGTTAAAAAGAAAAAAGCTCCAAAAGAGGATACTGTAGTAGAAGCTCCGAAAAAAACGGAAGCACTAGCATCATCTTATGGAAAAATTAGTGCAGAAGTATTAGAAGAACTAGCACAAAAGAAAAAAACAAAAGAAAAATCTGTACCTGCAATGAAAAAAGAGCAAGGTACAAAACTTGATGTGGATATCTTTAGTGGTTCTATGTCTGATATCTCTTTAGATATGGATGACCAAGTAGAGCTTTTAGACTTAAATGCTACAGAAAGAAAATCAATTGAGATAGATGAACCGAAGAAACCAAAACAACCTAAACCAATAGGAAGAAATGCAAATAAAAAGCAAGCACCTAAGGGAAGAAAAGTTTCTCGTGACAAACGTAAAAAATATACTAAAGAGAAACCTGTAGATGAAGTTGTAACTCATGTAGAGATTCCTGAAGATATTCGTGTATATGAGTTTGCAGAAAAATTAAAACGTCCAATGAGTGACATCATTAAGGTTCTTTTCGATCTTGGTATGATGATGACGAAAAATGACTTCTTAGGTGCAGATGAGATTGAAATCCTTTCTGAAGAATTCGGTGTTGAAGTAACTATCACAGATCCAAAAGATGAATTCAACTATGTTGATGAAACAGAGGTTGTAGAAGAAGATCCAAATGCACAAGAGCGTCCACCGATTATTACAATTATGGGACACGTTGACCACGGTAAAACTTCATTACTTGATGCAATTAGAGAAGCGAAAGTAACTGAAGATGAAGCTGGCGGTATCACACAACATATCGGTGCATATACAATTTCTCAACATGGTAAAGAGATTACGTTTATCGATACTCCGGGACACGCGGCTTTTGGTGCTATGCGTCAAAGAGGTACTGATATTACAGATATCATCATTATCGTTGTTGCTGCTGATGACGGTGTAAAACCTCAAACAGAAGAGGTAATCAAAATTGCTAAAGATTCTGGTGCACCGATTATCGTTGCTATGAATAAAATGGATAAAGAAACTGCTAACCCTGATATGGTTAAAGCTCAAATGGCTGAACGCGGTATCAGCCCAGTTGATTGGGGTGGAGATATTGAGTTCGTTCCACTTTCTGCAAAAAGCGGAATGGGTATTGACGATCTTTTAGAAAATATCCTTTTAACAGCTGAGATCTTAGAGCTTAGAGCAAACCCTAATGCAGATGCAAAAGCTGCTGTTGTTGAGTCTTCACTTGAAAAAGGTCGTGGTGCTGTTGCTACTGTAATTGTACAAAACGGTACGCTTAAAGTTGGAGACAATGTTGTATGTGGTAGTTCTTACGGTCGTGTTAAAGCACTTATGAATGAAAATGGTAAGCAGATTAAAGCTGTTCCACCATCGCATACAGCTGTTGTTGTTGGTTTAAATGAAGTACCGTCAGCCGGTGAAATCATGATGAAAATGAAAAACGACAAAGAAGCAAAAGCTTATGCACAAAAACGTTATGAGTATGATCGTCATAAAGAGTTAAGTAAATCAACTAAATCAACTTTAGAAGATATGACTAGCATGATCGCAGAAGGGCGTCTTAAATCTCTTAAAGTTGTTCTTAAAACAGATGTTCATGGTTCACTTGAAGCTATTAAATCTTCACTTTCTGATCTGAGAAACGAAGAAGTAAAAATCGATGTTATCTCTAGCGGTGTAGGTGGAATTACTGAAAATGATGTTGAACTGGTTGCAGGTAGTGAAAACTGTGTGCTTCTTGGATTTAATGTTCGTCCTACAGGTAGTGTTAGAGCACTTGCAAAACAAAGAAATGTAGATATTAGAACATACTCTATCATTTACCAATTACTTGATGACATGACTGGTATGTTAACAGGTATGATGGCACCTAAATTTACTGAAGAAAATACAGGTCAGGCAGAAGTACGTGATGTATTTAAATCACCTAAAGGTATGGTTGCAGGATGTGTTGTTGAAGACGGTAAACTAATCCGTGGTGGACTTGTTCGTGTTATCCGTAACGGTGTTGTTGCATTCGAAGGCGAGCTAGTAAGTCTAAGACGTTTCAAAGATGACGTTGAAGAGGTTGGTAACGGTTACGAGTGTGGTGTTATCATCTCTAACTACGACGATGTACAAGTTGGCGACGTAATTGAAACTTTCAAAAAAGTTGAACAAGAGGTAAGTTTATAATTCTATGACAGAAGCAGAGATTAAACTAAAACGTACAGAATCTGTACTAGCGGAGCTTATTCCAGAAGCACTTTCACAACTTAATGATGCAAGACTGCACGAATTAGGTATTATAGAAGTGAAATGTTCACGCGGAAGAAGTGATGCAAAAGTATATCTTGATCCGTCTTACTTCGATGAAAAAGAGAAAAGTCTACTTTTGAAACAGTTAAGAAAAGCAAGACCAATCATTGAAGACTATTGTATGAAAGATCAAGGTTGGTTTCGATCACCGAAACTGGCTTTTGAATTTGATGAGCATTTGAAAAAAACACAAAACATTGAAGAATTATTTAAAAAAATCTCAAAAGAGACTAAAGAGGAAGAGTAATGAGTTTAGAAAGTGATATTGAATCTTTAGTAAAGTCAGTTGGTTTAGAGCTTTATGATACATCGATAGGATCTGAATTTGGTGAAACAATCTATAGAGTTGCTGTAATATCTCCAGAGTTTGAAGATGGAAAAAGAAAAGGTGTAAGTATGGATGCGTGTGTAGACTTGACACATCTTATTTCACCCCTTCTTGATGTTACACCACCAGTGTCTGGTGAATACAGACTTGAAGTTGGATCTCCGGGTATAGAAAGAAAATTGACAACTTTAGACCATTTTGCTAAGTCTGTAAATGAAAATATCTCTTTTACTACGGCAGAAAAAGACAAAGTCAAGGCAAAACTTATTGAAGTTGACGGTTCAAAACTTACTTTTGAAGATGAACATGAAAAGTTCGAAATAGATTTTAACGACATCAAAAAAGCGAAAACTTACTTTGAATGGAAATAGATCATAATTTTTTCATGAACTTAGCCTTGAAAGAGGCTTGGAAATATCAGGGATTAACTTATCCAAATCCGGCAGTGGGCTGTTGTATTGTCGGAGAGCATAACGAAATTTTAGCAGTTGAAGCTCATCATAAAGCAGGCGAGCCTCATGCTGAAGTAAATGCTTTGCAAAAAGCCTTTTTTAAACTTACTAAAAACGATGAAATACTTTCTTTAGTATCTTCTCAGGAAATCCATAAATATCTTATAGAAAACCATAACAGAATTTTTCAGAATTGCAGTGTGTATACAACGCTTGAACCTTGTTCTCATGTAGGTAAAACACCATCATGTGCAAACCTTTTAAGTACATTGGGTGTGAGAAAAGTCTATATTGGTGCAAAGGACTTCAATGTAGAAGCAGCTCATGGAATTCAAATATTGAAAGATGCATCTGTTGATGTAGAGAACTCAATTTTAGAAAAAGAGTGTAATGATTTATTGTATCCATTTAAAAAATATTTAGAATCACGTTTTATCTATTTTAAATGGGCACAAAGATTAAACGGTACTTTTGATGATGGAACTATCAGTTCTATAGTTTCGAGAGAACATGTACATAAGCTGCGTGATGCATGTGACCTACTTGTTATCGGTGGAAATACTGTTAGAATAGACAAACCGACATTAGATGCCAGAATTGTTAATGGAAAAGCACCCGATGTTCTGATCATATCTAGGGACAAAGAGTTTGATCAGACAATTCCCTTGTTTCAAGTTGAAAATAGAAAAGTGTTTGTTGCAGATAATTTAGATCTTCTAAAAAACTATAAAAATATTATGATCGAAGGTGGAGAAACACTTTACAGTTTAACAAAAGATATTGTTGACTTTTATCTGTGTTATGTAGCACCTAAGTTTGGCGGTAAACAAAGCTTTGATAATGTTCAAGAAGAATTTGAGATTTTAAATGCAGATAAAGAGCACGAAGATATAATTATGTGGATGAAAAGAAGAGGGTAATACTATATGGAAAAACAAGAAAAAATCGTTTCAATGTTCGATGATATTGCCGGAACATATGATACTGCAAACCGTGTGATGAGTATGGGTGTAGATATAGCATGGAGAAAGCAAGCTTGTGATCTTGCTTTTGAATATTTAGGAAAACAAGAGATAGATAGAATAATTGACGTAGCATGTGGTACTGGTGACATGATGGGACATTGGCAAAAGCAAGCAGCTAAAGCAGAGATAAAAGTCAATGAAATTGTGGGTGTAGATCCATCAAACGGGATGGTGGATGTCGCTCGTAAAAAATTTCCAGATTTTAACTACCATATAGCAAAAGCTACTGAGATTCCTCTTGAAGAGGATAAAGCAGATATTGTCAGTATTACTTATGGAATTCGTAACGTTGTAGAACGTCAAGAAGCTTTTTATGAGTTTAACCGTGTATTAAAACAAGGTGGTCTTGTAGTGATCTTAGAGTTTATGAAACAAGAGAAAAAAACTCTAAAAGATAAGATCAGAGATTTTTATATGCATAAAATATTACCGTATGTGGGCGGAGCAATTTCAAGAAATTTAGCCGCTTACACATATCTTCCTGATTCTATAGAAAACTTTGTAACGATAGAAGGGATGCAAGCAGAACTAGAAAAAGCAGGTTTTGAGATGCTTTACACTCAAAGTTTTTCTATGGATATCTCAACACTTTTTATCGCGAGAAAAAAATAGTTTTTGCTTATGAATGCTCTTAGTGTATCTGCATTAAACGAACAGATCAAAACGTTACTCGAGAGTAGTTTTGAAAGAGTGTTTGTAGAGGGGGAACTCTCCCGTATCACTTTCCATAATTCAGGCCACATCTATTTTACTATTAAAGACAAAGATTCTGCAATTAGCTGTGTAATGTTTAAAGGAAATGCTACAAAACTGAAGTTTCGTCTTGAAGAGGGTTTAAAAGTCTTAGTTGATGGTGCAATCTCTGTTTATAAGCCAAGAGGAAGTTATCAGATAAACTGCTTTATGATTGAACCTTCTGGGCAGGGAGCTTTGGCACTTGCTTATGAGCAGTTGAAGAAAAAACTCTCAGATAAAGGATACTTTAATCCAGAGATTAAAAAACAGCTCCCAAAATTTCCATCTAAAATTGCACTTGTCACATCAGCTACGGGTGCAGCTTTGCAAGATATGCTTAGAGTTGCAAATAAGCGGTATAGAAATATAAGTATAGATATCTATGATGTATTAGTGCAAGGGGACAATGCAGCTTTTTCGATTGCATCTGCGATCAAACAGGCTGATATGATCGGGTATGATTTAATTATTACAGGACGTGGCGGTGGAAGCATAGAGGATCTTTGGGCATTTAATGAAGAGATTGTAGCAGATGCTATTTTTGCAGCTCAAACACCTATCGTTTCAGCAGTTGGACATGAGATCGATTATCTGATATCAGATTTTGTAGCAGATCTAAGAGCTCCGACACCAAGTGCTGCCATGGAGATGATTTTACCGGATGTAAATGAACTATATCAATATATAGATTCTATAGCAAATCAATTAACACAGCAAATGAATCAGAAAGTTTTTAATAAAACACAGGAACTACAGCATCTGCAAAAGTCTTTTCTACAGCATTCAGTAGAGAAAAAACTACAGCAATATAAAGAAAACATAGTGAGTTTGAAAAATAGTTTTGAACAGACTATTGGATACAAGTTACAAAACTTTAGTGCTAAAGTAAAAAACATTCAAGATACTTACCCTCAAACAATTCAAAATAGACTTAGTAACTATAGAATGCAAATTGTAAATTTACAAAATATGTTTTCTTCAAACGATCCGAAACTCAAAAGAAAAAAAGGTTTTGCCCAAATATCTCAAGCACATAAAGTGATAGAACTAAAATCTTTAAATGTGGGGGAAGAGTTTGAAGCGCAAAGCGATGAGATAGTTGTCAGTGCAAAAGTTATAAACAAGAGAGTGATCTCCTAAGGAGATCACTTTAGTGTAAGGGCTGGAAAATATGTATAAAGCGTTACGGCAGTAGATGCTGAAAGCCTATCAATTAATTTCTCAAACTTATCATCTTCGTTCCAAACAGGTTTTTTTACGCCACTAAGTTTAATAAGTTCATTTTTCGCATCGGTTTCGACACCTAAGTCATCAATCAAACCTACATTTTTTGCTTGAAAAGCTGTGAAAATATGCGCATTTGCATATATGTCTCTTTTATTTATATCTAAACCTCTCGCATCTGCAACATCTTGGCTGAACATATCGTAAGTGCCTTGGATTACTTTATTTAGTTCATTAATTTCATAATCTTCCCAAGCACGATCAGCAGTACCTACTTGTTTGTATTTTCCAGCTTTCACTATCTGAGATTTAATACCGATTTTACTCATCAGTTCACTAAGATCAGCCCCTTGCATAATTACACCTATACTACCAACCATACTGCCTGGATTTGAGATTATTTTATCTGCCCAGATACTTGCATAATAGCTTCCGCTGGCAATTGTACCTTTTGCATAAACTACTACAGGTTTTTTAGTTGTTGCACGTTTGATTGCATATGCTATTTCAATTGAAGGTGCAACAGCACCGCCTGGTGAATCAACTGAAAGTAAGATACCTTTGACTTCACTGTTTTCAGTAGCTTTGTCAATTTGTTCTACAACTGTTTTAGCATCAAATATAGGACCTACTAGATCTATTTTTTGAAGATTATTATTTTTATAGTTTTGGTTTTCGTTCGGTGCAAAGATTAAAAAAAGAATCAATACAAAAACACTTGCTTTGAAATGTTCCTGGATGAATTTAATCGGCATGGTAATGGGTAAAAAAACTTTTCTCAAAAATTCCATTATAGTTCTCCTTTTTCAAGTTTTCCGTTTATGAAAACTTTTGATATATCGTAGTGGTGAAGAATAAGATGTGTAGCAAGCTCTTCATTAGGTTCACTTTCTAAGTCTACAACAAGCATATCAGCATTTTTACCTTCTGCAATTTCTCCTGTATTCAGACCTAAAGCCTGAGCAGCATTTTTTGTTGCTGCAAGTATCAACTGCTCGGCAAAATCATTTAGTGGTGCATCGGCATGGCTAAAAAGTGAAATTTTCATCTCTTCAAATAGATCAAGTTTATAGTTTGAACTGAGACCGTCTGTCGCAATTACCCAAGGAATTTGATGTTCGTTTAACTCTTTGATATCTAAAATCCCATTGCCTAGAAGTCTGTTTGAGATCGGACAATGTATGATTGTATGATTTGCTTCTTTTATATTTCTGAGTTCATTTTGATTTGATTGCACTACATGTGTAAAAAGTGTAGGGGTATCATTGAAGTGACTTAAAAACTCTTTTGCATCGCTTACATTATGCTCTTGATTAAGAAATTTTTTGAAAAATTCACTAAAATCACCCTTACTTTTATCCAGCCAATCTCTTTCTGCTTCGCTTTCCATAAAATGAGCAGTAAGTTTAAGACCTTCATTTTTTACAATCTCTAGTGCTTTTTTGATTAAAATTGGGTGTACTGAATAAGGGGAATGGATAGCAACAGCAGGTATAAAACCTTCACGATTGACAGATTTACTTGCATCAAGTCGTGCTGTAAAGTCTGTAAATAAAGCATCTGCCATAGCAGCCTGTGAACCGATAAGTTCATTAAAAAACACAACATTTTGTTTTGCATTTGCACAAGCATCAAGGTCCATAGCATGAGAACTTATTGCACCAAATGTTGTAATACCTCGATCTAGCATAGCATCAATCGCTTTTTTCATACACTTTTGATCGCAACCGGTGATTAATTCGTCACGGTTTTCGATCACGCTGTAAAGCCAATTGATGAAATCTCCATAACTGAGTTGTGTCTTATTTGCAGAAAATTCTATATGCACATGGGCATTTATTAGCCCTGGCATCAATAAAGAGTTTTCTTTTAGTTTTATGACATTTGCATCTGGAAATTCTTGTTTTAACTCCTCTAAAGAAGCGATTTTTTCAATTTTTTTATCAAAAGCCACTGACATGTTTTTAAGCAGCTTATTAGGTGTTAATATGTAATTTGGTGATATAATATTCATAATTTAGTACTTTATATATAGATTTATGTAAAATTATACACTTTTTATTTAACAATCTTAAGATAGAGTGTATAGTTATAGATGAATGAAAGAAGGAGAGGAAAATGATCAAGTGTCATTTAAAATATGAAAATTTAGAGGATGAATTAACAGAACTTGAACCTGTTTTAAAAAATAGTTTACAAAATGAGATTCTCACAATTAAACAATTGAATAAAGGTTCCGAAAAATACAATTATGTTAATGAAAATATAAAAAATATTGAAGATGCAGAATATGTTATATACTCTGCTTTTATGAATGAAAATTATCATGAATCTGAACAATTTATATTTTTAGATAAGAGAGGGAAACTTGTGTGTACAATTTCGGGTAGAGAGATGGACCTTTACGATATGATCAAAGATTGTGAGAACCTTGTAGAGAGTAAATTTTAAGACGCTGTGATTTCTTTAATCTTTTTTTCGATAGAATAAATCTTCAAATACAAATATTGAAGGTAAGTAATGAAAATAGTAGTTATTCAAGGTCCAAACTTAAATATGTTAGGTGTTCGCGAACAACAAATTTATGGTCCAATGAAACTAGAGCAAATTCACGCTCAAATGAAAGAAGTTGCTACACAGAACAATGTAGAGATTGAGTTTTTTCAAAGTAACTTAGAGGGTGAGATTGTAGATAAAATTCAAGAGTGTTACGGTGAAGCTCACGGTATTATTATTAATGCGGCAGCGTATACACATACTTCTATTGCTATTCGTGATGCTATTGCAGCAGTGAATATTCCAACAATTGAAGTACATATTTCAAATATTCACAGACGTGAAGAATTCCGTCAAACAAACATGATTGCACCAGTATGTGCATCTTCAATTGTAGGTTTCGGTCCATTTGGATACCATTTAGCGATGATGGGTATGTTCCAGATTATGAATGAAATTAAGGCTGCTCAAGAAGCACAACAAGCTGCACAACAAGCTTAATAATGTATTTAAAACGCAAGATAAGTGATAAGCTAACTTCATTTCACGCCTTGCGTTATCCTTTTTCGAAATCTATTCGATCAAAGCATAGATATGAAGTTGTTGTAGGTATAGGTGGAAATGTAGGTGATGTTCGACGTCGGTTTGAACATCTGTTTGTAATGTTGCAACGAGAAAAAAGAGCAGAGTTGTTTAAAACATCGTTGATTTTAAAAAATCCTCCCTTTGGCTATGCAGCTCAGGATGATTTTTTTAACTCAATTTTGTTTTTTAAAACATCGATGCAGCCAAAAGAGTTTTTACGCTATCTTTTACGAGTGGAAAAACGTTTTGGTAGAAAAAGAAGTTTTGCAAATGCACCAAGGACTTTAGATTTGGATATAATTTTTTTTGATAATCGAACTATTGATACAAAAGATTTGACAGTTCCACATCCTCATTGGTATAAAAGAGAGAGCGTTGTAATCCCATTGTTAGGTGCTGCAGTATGAAAATGCTTACATTTACCGGAAAATCACCTTCTGAAGCTTTAAAAAAAGCAAAGATGGAGATAGGTGACGAAGGTATGTTAATAGAGACAAGAGAGCTAAGAAAAAAAGCTCTCGGCCGTGAAGGACTATACGAGATTGTAATTGGTATAGATGAAAAGATGATATCTTCAGAGTATGCTAAACCGAAAAAACCTTTAAGTTCTCAACAGCCTTTAAAAGATGAATCAAAAGATGTACTTTTTGATATCTCAAGTGCAGCGGAGCAGATCTCGAAAATTTCAAAAGTAACGGATCCCTTCACAGCTTATGAAAAAAAACCTGAATACCAAGCACCTGTAGTTGAACCTTTAGAATTAAAAGAGATTAAGTCAGAAATTAATAAACTGACGGATAAAGTCAAAATTATTCAAAATATGTTTTGGGATGAAAAATCTCCTGAACTTTCAACGCAGATACCACCGGAGTTTTCAGAGATATACCGTTTGGCTTCACAAAGCGGAATGAATAAAGAACATTTAGATATGCTAATGCAGGTAACTCTAGAACATATGCCTCTGAAGATGAGAGAAAACTCTGCAACAGTCAAGCGTTATTTTCAAACAATTCTTCGTAAAATGGTTCCAATCAGAATGGAAAGTATGCCTCCTGTAGGAACGAAGAAGGTTATTATGCTAGTTGGTCCGACGGGTGTTGGAAAAACGACATCAATTGCAAAACTAGCGGCACGATACTCTTTCTTATTAGAGAAAAAACATAAAGTCGGTTTAGTAGTTCTTGACACATACAGAATAGGTGCAGTTGAGCAACTTATGCAGTATGCAAGAATGATGAAACTCGGAATTGAAACGGTTGTGGATCCGCCGGAGTTTTCATCTGCGCTCGAATCGTTAAAGTATTGTGATTGTATTTTAATTGACACTATGGGTTCAAGCCCTTACGATAAACAAAAAATTGAAAAAATTTATGAGTGTTTACATTCAAATACTACAAGTTATGAGATTGATGTTGTTCTTGTAATGCCAAGCAGTATAAAATATGAAGATTTAAAAATGACGTACGATAATTTTTCATCTTTAGGGATAGACACACTTATGTTTACTAAACTAGATGAGACTATGGGATTTGGAAATATTTTCTCATTAGCGTATGAAACGAAAAAACCGATTAGTTATTTTTCTGTAGGTCAGGAAGTCCCAGAAGATTTAGTAACTGCATCGAGTGATTTTTTGATTGAGTGTTTATTGCATGGCTTTAACAGGAGTAAAGCATGATGGGACATCAGGCTGAAAAATTAGAAGAACTAGTTTCATCAAATGCTGCAAAAAAGTCTAAAAAAACACGTTTTATTGCAATTACCAGTGGTAAAGGTGGTGTAGGTAAAAGTACCATAAGTTCAAACCTTGCATATACGTTGGCACAAAAAGGTTTAAATGTTGGTATTTTTGATGCAGATATAGGTTTAGCAAATCTTGATGTTATGTTCAATGTAAAGATTAAAAAGAATATTTTACATGTTCTCAAAGGTGAAGCGAATGTTTCAGATATTCTAATTCCGATTACGCGTAATTTGATTTTGATTCCCGGTGAAAGCGGTGATGAGATATTAAAATATTCTGATAGTGCTCTTTTTGAGCGTTTTATGGAAGAAGCACAAATTTTAGACAAACTTGATGTAATGATAATTGACACAGGAGCAGGAATAGGGGAACATATTCAAATGTTTTTAAATGCTGCTGATGATGTAATTGTTGTTACGGTTCCTGACCCTGCTGCTATTACCGATGCATATGCGACTATCAAAACAGTTGCAACTTTAAGAGATGACATAAATATGATTATGAATCAGGTAAAAAGTGAAAAAGAGGCTGTGGGTGTATTTGAGAAGATCAAAAAAGTTGCCAATGCAAATATTGGTGGAAATTTAAATTTACAACTTCTTGGGAAAATTAATGCTGATGTCAAAGTTTCATCAGCAGTAAAACAACGAGCATTGTTTTCTGTATTATTTCCATCTGCACAAGCAACGAAAGATATAGAACTTATAGTCCAAAAAATCATCTCAAAACTGGAACGAAATGTGCTGGTTAAGTCAAACGAAAGTGGTTTAAGTGGTCTTTTTAAACGTTTAATGGACCATTTTTAAAAAAAGTGGGGTAGTTAATGTTAGGTGAAAATTTTGTATACTTTTTTACTGTTCAGGGGTTCTTCATTGGTATAATATTTGGTATATTAAAATCTTTTGATGCTGCTGGATTGTTAACATACACTTTTTTCATTACTGTTTTCTTTTATCTGTTTTCACATGTCGTTATAGCACTTTATTATAGAACGATCAGTATTAGAGCGTATAATTTTCCAAAAGACACTCATGAAAAAGAATTAGACCTTTTTGTAAAAGAGATCAATAAGCGTGAAAAACTTATAGATTCGG
Organism: Sulfurimonas sp.; assembly: GCA_041547625.1. GTDB lineage: Bacteria > Campylobacterota > Campylobacteria > Campylobacterales > Sulfurimonadaceae > Sulfurimonas. Next base: position 992 of record JBFEUD010000035.1, on the reverse strand, counting down.
CATGTCGATTAACTGATTATGCGATTAAAATGAATTCGGAAGATAAAGCAGGACAAAAACAATGAATCAAAACGCTTACGTTGATGATTTAAAGCATAAAGAAGATGAATTGGCTATTCAGTACCTTCCTGCAGTAAAAGCAATGGCATTTAGGTTAAAAGAGCGTTTGCCGAGTTCTATAGATTTTTCTGACCTCTCAGCCATAGGGACTGAGGAATTAATTAAATTGGCACGTCGTTATGATGATAAACTCAATGATAATTTTTGGGGCTATGCAAAAAAAAGAGTTTACGGTGCAATGCTTGATTACCTCCGTAGTTTAGACGTTTTAAGTCGTTCAAACAGAAAACTTGTCAAAGCTATTGATCATGCAATAGAGGAATATCGTTTAACGCACGATGAAGAGCCGAGTGACGATGAACTTGCTACAATACTGGAAGAAGATGTAGAAAAAATTCATGAAGCGAGAGTGGCGTCAAATATCTATACGGTAATGCCTCTTCATGACCAACTGCAAGTTGGTGATGAGGGTGCAGCACTTGCTCAAATTGAAAAAGAGGATTTAATTGATGTTATTAAAAATGTTCTCTCAACATATAAAGAGAGAGAACAGATGATTATACAGCTGTACTATTTTGAAGAGTTGACACTTAAAGAGATTAGCGATATTTTAGATATTACGGAGTCTAGAATCTCACAGATACATAAGGCTGTTATTCATAAAATAAAAGAAAGTGTAGGAGCGTAAAATATGGCTGATATACTTTCACAAGAAGAGATAGATGCCTTACTAGACGTCGTTGAAGATGAAGGTGATGACGTACTTGAAGGCGGTGATGATGGACTTGCTGCCCAAAGACAGGTAACGCTATATGACTTTAAAAGACCAAATAGAGTATCTAAAGAACAGCTTCGCGCATTCCGTGGTATCGGATTTCACGCACCCTGGTAACCTCAAAGGACTTCGCCGAAGAAGCCAAGACAATCCGCAT
>JBFEUD010000034.1:0-13432 GCA_041547625.1 Sulfurimonas sp. | reverse complement strand
TCGATAAGCCAAATGCTTGGGTAATTAATTATATGCGTTCACAGCTTGAAGTATATGTTGAACGTGGAACGGATGTTTCTCTTGTTGTTGATGTAAGTAATTACAAAGCAAAGGCACGACTTGAAAAAGCATTGAATAAAAAGCATATTCTTCATTATCAGATTCAGTATATTTTTGACAATAAATTCATGTCAAAACTTTACAGTGATTTTGCTAATTACAGTTTTGGGGATCTTGTAAAAGAAAATGAGTTGGAAGCGAAAAAACATTTTTATACAATATTGGAATGTCCGATCGGTGCAAGTCAGGATGTACTCAAGAGAAGTTATAAAAAACTTACAAAAGTATATCATCCCGATAAAGTTTTCCATGAAGCACCGCATATGGTAGAACACTATACAAATAAATTCCAACTGCTTCAAGAAGCATATGAAGCATTAAGGATTGTCAGCTAAAGAGCATTTTAGGTTTTGAATCTTGAGGTTTTGTTTTTACTAGTGCTTGGAAATCTTCACTTGAATAAAGTGCAAGATTTGCTCCTGCCATTGTCTCAAGCTCTTTGGAAAAACCTCTTTTTGAAAAAAGTATTATTTGAGCAGGCACAATGTTGAGTTTTTGACATTTATCATTAATCTTATGCAACTCTTTTTTATTTACTTTGTGATTTGTCCACTTGCATTCGCCTACATAGATCTTTTGGTCTTCAGTTACCGTTAAAATATCTATTTCAACATTGGCATCCCAATAACTACCTGAACTAATAATGTGTGCATCCCTAAGGTTGTAGTTGAGTAGGAGTTCAGATAACTCTTCATAAACAAGACTTGTATAAGAGTTGTGTTTTAGTTCGAAATCTTCTAGTACTTTTTCAAAGTCTCCCTCTTTAATGGCTTTATAGTTAGGGTTGATAAAGTAAAACCAAAAGCGTATAAATGGGTAAGTAAAAAAGACTTTATGCGAAATTCTGTGTTTTGCATCTGCACGTTTGAGTTTTTCTTTCGGAGAGTCTTTTCTAGGATGAGCTTCACGTGAGTATTCCATTTCAACAAGACCTTTTTCTTGAAGGTAGTTGAGTGCAGCACCACCGTTTCCATTGTTTAAACCTGCTCTGTTAAAAGCAGAAAATATTTTGCGATCCCCGACTGCTAAAGCACGCAGAAGTCGTTTATAGTTTTTGTCGCCAAGAGTAAGTTCCTGTACTTTTTCATAGAGTTCGTCAAAATTTTTCAGTACTAAAGTATGGATAAGTTCCTTGAGGCTTTTTGTGGTGTCAATATCCCAGTCAAGTCCACCGAAAACAGCAAAATAAGAGATCTGTGTTTCCATGTCGTCAGGATAGTTTTTAAAATAAAATGAGCGAAACTGCTCAAGAAGCCTCAAATTTGTCATGCGAGTATTGTAACATAGTTTTTTACAATTCACTGCCCCATTTTATAGTATCTATCCCATATTTTTGACGTAGTAATTGTGAAGAGAGTGTAAGGCGGTGCATCTTTTGTTCATCAAAAAAGTTTAAAAGAGATAATTCCCGTTTTGAATGTTTTGTAAAGTTACCTGCCTGGATGCTCAGTCTAATCACCCGAAGTCTTTTTTGTGTATCAGCTTGATTGAAAAGCTCTATACATAAAGTGTCGAATTTTTTGTCGGTAAACACTTCTGCTAAAGAGATATTGGCATGTGACTTTTGACTCAGTTCGTAAGCAATGGAGAGATGAAATGTGGTCGGAATTACATCAAGCTTCATGATAGCAAAACTCAAATGTCTTGCCAAAACATGTATGCGTCTGCGTAATTCCGTTCGATCAAAGATAGGCTCAATAGTACGTGAAATCCCGATCGATTTTCTTTCTCTTTTCGTTTGAATTTCACCATCAACTTCGCCATTAACACGCTTGTATAACTCTTTTGCATATGGTCCCCAAGACTCCAATGTTCCTCTTCTTTGTCTGAGTTCGCCAAGTGTATGGATGTGAACATTACGAAGCTTATTGCGCATACTTCTTCCAATTCCTGCAAAATCTTCTACTTTGATAGGATTGACAAATTTATCGAAGTCCCACGGATAAATTGTTTTGGAACCAAAAGGTTTTGCATATGAGGTTGCCAGTTTTGCAATGTAGCGAGTTTTTGCAGCTCCTATTGATACGGGTAGATTTAAATCTTTTTTGATCTCATGACGCAAAGTATCTATAAAATAGGGTACGTCATCATCTTCGATCCACCCTTTGAGATCGCCGTAAAACTCATCTATACTTGCTTGCTCAATTAGAGGAATTCTGAGCATGAGATATTCGTGCAGTTTGTGTGAGAGCTCTTGATACAAACTCATGTTTGGCGCTTTAATAATGAGCTCAGGACACAGCCCCAAAGCTTCTTCGATCCGCATAGCGGTTTTTACACCATAGGCTCTTGCCTCATAGCTTGATGTTGTCAAAATTCCACGGATTTTGCCGTCACTGTCACGAAAGCTGTCAAGATCATCATCTTTTTCTTCGTAGGCTTTGAAAAAAGTGGGTACAAAGCTTCCTGAGTTTTCAAAGTTGACAGTCTGGTTTTTGGCACTTGCATCAAAGATTTTTGTATCGCTTCTACCACCGATTGCAACAGGTTTGTGTTCAAGAGTTGGATCGATGGTACGTATGGCACTGACAAAAAAGCAATCTATATCTATATGTATTTTCATAAGAGGATTGTATGAAAAAAAAAGGGTAATTTTTTGTTTTATGTCAATTTGCAAAAAATTTACTATAATTTGGAAAAATTTCTTTGAAAGTACACTATTTTATGAAGTATCTACTCGTTTTTTTAGTTCTTTTTTTCAGTGCCTGTAGTGTTAAACAGCTTGAAAAAAACTCTAAAATGGTTGTTTTTAAAACGCAAAATATCCGCTTTTCCGATCTTGGATATATCGGTAAAGACGGAGATAGTGTCGAGATAGATCTCTATGTAGTGGGCAAAGCGTTTAAAAAGATCTCTATTGACGGTATGGTGTGTATTGAGGGGGAAGGTTGTATGAGGAAGTCTTCTTTTAACGAAGAGTATCTTTGTAGCGTCTACCCTGACGATCTTCTAAAAAACGTGTTTTTAGCAAAACCTATCTACGAGCAAAAAAACTTATTAAAGACAGATATAGGATTTGTACAAATAATTCAAAATGAGAATGTTGATATTGTTTACAGAGTGGAAACAGAGATGGTATATTTCAAAGATAGAAAAAACAGAATATTAATAAAGATAAAGGACGTACAATAATGGCAAAATTTGTTGGAGCACATACAAGTGCAAGCGGCGGCGTATATAACGCAATTACAAATGCACAAGAGATAGGGGCAAAAGCATTTGCACTCTTTACAAAAAACCAAAAAAGATGGGATGCAAAACCTTTTGATGCGAAAACATTAGATATCTGGTTTGATACATTAGAAAAGTCAGGAATCGAGCCAAAACATATTTTGCCACACGATTCTTACTTAATTAACCTTGGACATCCAGAAGAGGAAAAGTTAGAAAAAAGTCGCACGGCATTTATAGACGAATTGCAGCGTTGTGAGATTTTAGGGCTTGACAGACTAAACTTTCACCCGGGAAGTCACCTTGTAAAACTCTCTGCAAAAGAGAAAAAAGATCTAGACTACGTGCAAAAAGTTGAAAATGAGTGTTTAGACGTGATTGCTGAGTCTATCAACATCGCACTTGATAAAACAAGCGGAGTAAAAGCGGTAATTGAAAATACTGCAGGACAAGGGACAAATTTAGGATATAAGTTTGAACATTTAGCACGTATTATTGATAAAGTGGAAGATAAATCTCGTGTGGGTGTTTGTATAGATACGTGTCATATGTTCACAGCAGGGTATGACATAAGAACTCGTGAAGCATACGATAAAACTTGGAATGCATTTGGTGAAATCGTAGGATTTGAATACCTAAGCGGAATGCATATAAATGACTCTAAACCACCTCTTGGAAGTCGTGTAGACAGACACCATTCTTTAGGAAAAGGTGAGATCGGACTTGATGCATTTAGATTTATCATGAATGATGAGAGAATGGATGATATTCCACTTGTATTAGAGACGATTGATGAATCAATTTGGAAAGATGAGATTGCACTTTTATACTCTTTTGTAGATTAAGTATAGTTGCTGTAAGATAGACATACAAAATTTTAAGGATTTTTTTGAAAACATTAGCAGATTTTTTAAATACAAAAGATGTCGAAAAAAGTGGTATTTTTATCCATTTAAAGTGTAGTGCAGATGAAGCAAAGATGCTTCGCTACACTTTAAAAAAATATGTTGAAGGGCAAGATGATGTTTTAGTTTTTCAACTGCTTCAAGACCTTTATACACATACGAATTTTGAGTATTTAGATAACTTACAAGGAGTGAAAAATCTTTTAGAACTCGGTTGGCTGCATCAACAGAGTTTCACACCAATTAAGATTTCTGACGTGACACCTTTAGAGCTTTTAAACAGTGCTGTTGGACTTACACCCTCATTTTTCAAACTTTTACAAGACGGTTCACTTGACCTTGATCTTCCCGAGGTAAAACCCTATGGAGATCATCTAGAGTATCTTCAAGATCAGTTCTTTAGAATAGAGCTGTATCAAAAGATGAGCGTAATTCGTCAAAACGTGCATGAACACTCTTTAGGGATTGATCGTCTGCAAAACAAACTCAAACTTTTAGAAAAAAGAATAGATGAGAGAGTTGCACAGACATCTGAAGAGTTAGTACTTGATCGTTTCTTTAAACAAAAAAAGATGAACAATTACGAGCAGGTTATTTTCTTGGCTTTACTTCGTGAAGAGTACAGCTCGACAGATATTTCTCTGCGTGAGATGAATACCTTAATTGATCTGATCTCATTAGATGAGTATGAAAGAATTAAAAACCGTTCACTTTTAGAAGACGGCTCAAACCTCATTGAGAGCAATATTATAGATTATGAAGAGATGCTCAATCCTTTCGGAGGAATATCACGTGCATTTTATATTGTCGATGAAGTACTTCAAAGCATTATGCATCCTCAAAAAACGAAAAAAGTAACACGTTTAAAACTTAATGCCTTGATCGAAGAGCAAGATATCTTTGAACTTGTAGAGCCTGAAACTTCACTTGACGATGTGGTACTCAATCCAAAAACAAGAGAAACTTTAGAGAACTTAATGAGACAAGTAGATAAAGAAGTTGTCGCTCGTCTTGTCAAATGGGGGATCAAGCAGAAAAAAACTGGAATTGATGCACGCATTATTTTTTACGGAGCGGCAGGTACTGGTAAAACAATGACAGCATATTCTCTTGCTAAATCTTTAAAACGTCAGGTATTGGCATTTGACTGTTCAAAAATTCTCTCTATGTATGTAGGTGAGAGTGAGAAAAATGTTAGAAAGATATTTGACACTTTTTATGAACTGACTGAAAAAACTAAAACAGAACCTATTTTACTCTTAAATGAAGCAGATCAGTTTTTAGGTGCAAGAAGCAGCGGAAATATTACAGGCTCTGATCAGATGCACAACCAGATGCAGAATATCTTTTTAGAACAGATAGAAAACTTCCGTGGAATGCTTATAGCAACAACGAACTTGCTTGAAAATATTGACAGTGCATTTTCAAGAAGATTTAACTACAAGATAGAGTTCAAAAAGCCAGATTATGAGCAAAGAATTCAACTCTGGGAAAAAATGTTGCCAAAAGATGCACCGTATGAAGAGGACTTTAATAAAGAGGAACTTGCAGAGTACTCTTTAACAGGTGGACAAATCAACTTAATTATAAAAAATACGGCGTACAAAGTTGCGGTAAAAGAGGAGCCTATCTTTTTAATGAAAGATTTTAAAGATGAGATTGGGCGTGAAAAAACAGGAAGTTTTGACAATGAAAAATCGATGGGGTTTTTAAATAAATAGTGTTTGAAGGAAATAGATGCATCATAAATTAGAACAGCTTTTAGGAAAATTTGGAGAGTTTATAGGGAAACACCCTTTTATAGTAATACTATTTGCACTTTTAGTGATTGCATATCCTATCTCAAATGTACCAAAAATCACAATGGATACTTCGACAGAAGGTTTTTTACATGAAGAAGATCCGATGCTTATCAAATATGAGAAGTTTAAAGAGCAGTTTGGTCGTGATGAGAGAATTTTAATTGCGATTGAAAACGAACATGTTTTTTCAGTTCCGTTTTTAACTAAACTCAAAAAGCTTCATAAAGAACTGGAAGACAATGTTCCTTATCTAGATGAGGTGACATCTTTAGTCAATGTTAGAAATACGCGTGGTGAAAAAGATCAGCTTATTGTCGAAGATTTACTTGAAAACTTTCCTCGTAATCAAGCAGATGCAGATAAGATCGAAAAAATTGCTATTGATAATGTTTTTTACAAAGATTTGTTTCTATCGGATGATGGGAAAATTACCACAATTATGATCGAGACAAAAGCTTTTGTCTCTGACAAACAAGAGAGCGTTGATGAGATGTTCAGCGATTTTGATGCACCTGCTGTCCAAGAAGAACTAAAGCCTCTGACAGATACTCAAAATGCAGAGATTGTAAAGAAAGTAAAAGAGATAGTTGAAAAATATAATGATAAAGATTTCAAGATCTATTATGCAGGTTCTGCTAGTGTTATGGATGCGCTCAAATCAATGATGAAAGAGGATATGCAAAAGTTCACGAGAGTAACTATTGCGATCATCTTGGTATTCTTGTTTGTAATCTTTAGACGTGTAAGTGCAACCATTTATCCATTGTTAGTAATTGTTTTGGCACTATTAACAACAGTGGGTTCTATGGCATATTTTGGCGTAGCATTTAAACTCCCTACTCAAATCGTACCATCGCTTTTAATTGCAGTAAGTGTCGGTGCGACGGTACACGTACTTTCTATCTTTTTTGACAAGTTTAACGAGTGTAAAGATAAAAAGGATGCTATTACTTTTACACTGGAGCACTCGGGACTTGCAATTGCCATGACGGGGATTACAACGGCTATTGGTATCGCTTCGTTTGCAGGAAGTGAAGTAGCACCAATTGCCGATATGGGTAGATTTGCCTCTTTAGGTGTTTTAATCTCTCTGTTTTTAACATTAACGCTTTTGCCTGCACTATTAATGATAACTCCGATGAAGCCAAAGCAAAGAGATACGAAACACTGGCTTGATCACGTGATGGAAAAATTTGCATATTTTCCGACGTATCATCCAAAAAGTGTTGTAACAGTGAGTTTAGGCTTAGTAGCTCTTTCAATTATATTAGCTACAAATATTCGTCTTTCTCACCATCCTCTAGAGTGGTTTCCAAAAGATGATCCAAACTATGTAGGTACACACTACATCGATAAAAATTTAAACGGGTCACTCACCATGGAAGTTGTAGCAGATACAAAAGAGCAAAATGGCTGGCAGGATCCAAGTCGTCTGCAATCTCTGGAGCGTTTAAATAAAGAGTTAGAAAAATATGACGACGGCAAGGCGTATATCGGAAAGATTATGTCGCTAGATACGATCGTAAAAGAGAGTAACAAAGCCTTGCATGAAAACAATGAAAGTTTTTATACCATCCCATCAGACAAAGCACTTGTTTCTCAAGAACTGCTTCTTTTTGAAAACAGCGGTAGTGACGATCTTGAAGATGTTGTGGACTCACAATTTTCAAAACTTCGTGTAACTATTAAAGTTCCTTGGGTTGATAGTATTGAGAGTGAAGATATGCTCTCTCATGTTCAAAAAAGATATAGTGAGACTTTTGCAGACCAGGATGTGACTGTGACAGGTATTATTCCATTATTGGTGCATACCTTTACACAGGCTATCCGCTCATCTGTAGAGAGTTATATCATTGCATTTACACTTATTGCAATTACGATGATGTTTATTATGGGAAATGCCAGACTTGGGATTATCTCTATGATTCCAAACCTTACACCTGTAATTATCGGTCTTAGCCTGATGTACATCTATAATATCCCTTTAGATATGTTTACGCTTTTAATCGGTTCGATTGCAATCGGTCTTGCAGTAGATGACACAATCCATTTTATGCATAACTTTAAACGTTATTATTTACGTACAAAAGATGCTGCTTTGGCTGTTGAAAAAACTTTCTTTACAACCGGTAAAGCGATGGTTATTACAACAATCGTACTTTCATTAGGATTCTATGCATATATGTTTGGCAAAATGGAAAGTGTGCAAAACTTTGGATTTTTAACTGGAAGTGTTATTATCCTAGCACTTATAGCAGACTTGCTTCTAGCACCTGCACTTATGGTACTGATCGCAAAAAGAGGATGGATAAAATGATTAAAAAACTGGGACTGATTTCATTACTGGCATTAACTACATTAGCACATGCAGATGATAATGCAAGAGCAATTGCACAAGCTGTGTATGACAGAGATGATGGAAAAACTATCATTCAAGATATGAAGATGATTCTAATAGATAAAAACTCTAACCAACGTATCCGTTCTATCAAAACATTCGGCAAAGATTTTGGAAAAGATGATTATAAAATTATGTTTTTTAAAACACCTGCAGATGTTAAAGACACAGCTTTTTTAACATACGACTATGACGATGCTTCTAAAGATGATGATCAGTGGCTTTATCTTCCGGCACTTAAAAAAGTAAAAAGAATCCCTACGAGTGACAAAAGTTCAAGTTTTATGGGAAGTGATTTCTCATACTACGATATGACAAAAAGAAGTGTAGAAGATTACACGTACAAAATTTTAAAACATATGGATGTACGCGGTCATAATACTACTATGATAGAGTCTATTCCTGTAAATGATGACGTGATCGAAGAATCAGGATATGTAAAAACTATAGGACTTGTTCGTGAAGATATCGATATGGTTGTACGCTCAATCGGTTTTTTAAAAAACGGAGAGAGAAAATATCTGGATGTGACAAAAATGCATAAGCAAGACGGTATCTGGGTTATAGATGAGATGGTGATGACAACGAAGCAGGGGAAAACTACACTGCATCAAACAATTTTACAGTTTAGTAATATTGAAGTGAATAAACCTATAGATGATGATGTCTTTACTACAAGAAGATTGGAAAAAGGGCTGTAGTTGTTGCGATTATCACTAGCCGTACTTCTTCTTGGCAGTTCATTAGCAGCTGATGATGTAGATGCATTTATGGAAGGGTTTGATGAAGCACCGGTAGCACTAAAAACTCCAAAAGAGGAAAAAAATAAAAGTTTTTCTTTACAAAAATACGGCATAGAGGGAGAGCTGAAACAGGAACTGGCATACAGCTATCAAAATGATAAACCACACGATAAGTTTTCCTCTTTGCGAACCTCTTTGTTTTTAGAATACAATCAAGACTTATGGGAGAGTTTTAAACTAAAAGTCAATGCAAATTCATTTTACGACTTTTCTTATTTGGCAAAAGGGCGTGAAAAATTTACTCAAGAGGAACTTGATTCATTAGAGAGTGAAATTGAACTTTTCGACGCTTACATTCAAGGAACACTTTTTGATAATCTTGATATGAAACTTGGTCGCCAAGTAGTTGTATGGGGGAAAAGCGATACGATACGTGTAGTTGATGTACTAAACCCGTTGGATAATAGACGACCGGGTATGGTTGACATTGAAGATCTGCGTTTAAGTATGACGATGGCGAAGTTTGATTATTACTACGAGAACTGGAGCATTGCGCCGATATTCATACTTGAACAACGTGAAGATAAACTACCTCCCTTTGGTGGAGATTTTAACCCTTCTCCCGTAAAAGTAGCTGGACAGAAAAAACCGAATGAGATAACGTATGCTTTAAATATTTCCGGAGAGTTTAGCGGATTTGATCTTGATTTTTATTTTGCAGATGTTTATCCGAATTTTGAATTTTCTCCACGAAATGATGTGAATATAGAAAATAAAATTACTATGTATGGAGCTGCAGCAACCTTGGTGAGCGGAAGCTGGCTTATTAAAACAGAACTTGCCTACAACCAAGACTATCAATATGTGCAGTTTCCAAATAAAAAGTTAGACAGGTTTGATGCTTTAGTGGGCTTAGAGTATAACGGGATTGCCGATACAACTATCTCTTTAGATGTTGCAGATAAATATTTTGTAAAAGATTACGGTTTGAAACAGCATAATTATCAGGGTGCGCTAAGAGTTACGTCAGACTTTATGCATGAAACACTACATGCAAATTATCTTATAAGTGCTTTTGGTGATCGATTTGATGCGGGCGGTTACCAAAGAGCCTGGATCGAGTATGATGTAACAGACAGTATCAAAACAACAGTGGGAGTTGTAGATTATCTTGGCGGTAATCTTTTTTTTGATGCTATAGAGGATAATGATATGCTCTTTGGTGACTTTTCTTATAGTTTTTGATGAATTTTTGACAAAAATATTACAAAAATACACACTTTTTTATTCTCTATTTTTTATGTGTTGCAAATTGTGACACATGGAATATCTTTTTCTCAAAAAAACTTTTTTTAATACTCTTTTTGATATAGTGCAGTAACTGTTTTTTCTAGTATCCAAAGAACTCTCTGTGGCTTAACAGAGAGTGTTTGTAGACGTTAGAAAACAAATATAAAAAAGGGTTACTACAAGAAGTAACTTCTTATTTGAAAAGGTAGGTTATATGGAGCATATTAGTACTGCAAATCCGTATTTTGGGGTATTTGTACTTTTTGTTATAACATTTGGTGCTTTTATAGCGACGACAGTAATCGCAAGAATCGCGAGTCGTGCATTAGCTGCAAAAGATACTGAAAAAATTAAACTTTCTGTGTATGAGTGTGGACCTGAGGTAACGAAACAACCAAACAGAGTTTCACCACAGTTCTATCTCTTTGCACTATTATTTTTACTATTTGATGTTGAAATCGTATTTATGTTCCCATGGGCAGTAGATTTTAAAGTACTTGGATGGTTTGGATTTGCTGAGATGATTATGTTCATCCTATTATTAGCAATCGGTTTTGTATATGCATGGAAAAAAGGAGCGCTAGAATGGCACAACATAAAGTAAATTATACACAAGACGGTGGTTTACCGGTAGCACTTACATCGATCGATAAAGTGGTAAACTGGGGTCGTTCGAACTCATTATGGGCATTGACTTACGGTCTTGCTTGTTGTGGTATCGAGATGATGGCTTCTGGTGCATCACGTTTTGACTTTGACCGTTACGGAACAATTTTCCGTGCATCTCCTCGTCAGGCGGATGTAATGATCGTAGCTGGAACACTGACAAAAAAACACGCTGAATTTATTAAGCGTCTTTACGATCAAATGACAGAGCCTAGATGGGTTATCTCTATGGGGTCATGTGCAAATACTGGTGGTATGTTCAATACATACGCAACTGTACAAGGATGTGACAGAGTTATCCCTGTTGATCTTTATTTACCTGGATGTGCACCACGTCCTGAGACATTACAATACGGTGTAATGTTATTACAGAAAAAAATTCGTGCACAAAAAGCTGGTAAAGCACAAAAAGCAAAAAGGTTAATGTAATGAGAGCATATACACCAAAAGATGATGTACAAGCAAAAGCTTACTATACAGATAGATTTTATGTAGCACCGCAAGTACCAAAAACTCCTGTTGAAGATGATGCAGTATTTGCAGCTGATTTAGCAGCGATCAAGGCAAAATTTGAAGTAAGCGATGCATATATTCAAGTTGAGCAAATGGTAATCTACATCAATCCAAGTGATATTTACGGTGTACTAGAACTTATGAGAGACGAGTTAGAATATACTCAACTTTCAGAGTTAAGTGCAATTGATTGGTTAGCAAAAGACGGAACTTTCGAGATATTCTACCAAATGCTTTCAATGACTAAACGTAAACGTATCCGTGTAAAATATTTCATTAAAGAGGGTCAAGCTGTAGATTCTGTTGAAAAACTTTTCCGTTCAGCTGACTGGTCAGAGCGTGAGATGTTTGATATGTTCGGTATCGAAGCAAACGGTCACCCATTCATGAAACGTATTCTTATGCCTTACGACTGGCAAGGTTTCCCACTTCTTAAAACTTATCCGCTTGAGGGTGATGAATTTGCTGCTTGGTATGAAGTTGACAAAATTTACGGAAAAGAAGCTCGCGATATTATCGGACCTGAAATTCGTGATACTGCAAGAATCGACAGATACGATTCTGAGCGTTTTGCTCGTCTTGGTTTTGAGGTTCCAAAAGGTACTGAGATTACTGATGACATGGAAAGAACAGTTGAAGACTACCAAGAAGAGGGTGGTGTATTCATGATCAAAAAATATACAAAAGAGACATCAAAAGTTATTGATGATCCGCAAAGATAGGGTGGTATAAATATGGCACAAGTAAAAAACAGATTAACACCGTTTTTTGAAAACATTACATTCGATAGAGAAGATAATGAGCTTATATTAAACTTCGGTCCACAGCACCCGTCTGCACACGGACAGTTACGTTTAATGCTTCATCTTCAACAAGAGCAAATCGTAAAAGCACACCCGGATATCGGTTACCTTCACCGTGGTATGGAGAAGATGGCTGAGAATATGATCTATAACGAGTTTATGCCTACTACAGACCGTATGGATTATATTGCTTCATCTTCAAATAACTATGGTTTTGCATTAGCAGTTGAAAAACTGATCGGGCTTGAAGTTCCTCGTCGTGCAAAAGTTATCCGTATGATGCTTTTAGAGATCAACCGTCTTATGTCTCACCTTTTCTGGTTAGCGACAACAGCTCTTGATATCGGTGCGATGACAATTTTCTTATTCGCATTCCGTGAGAGAGAATACTTAATGGATATTATGGAAGGTTACTGTGGTGCTCGTTTAACTCACGCTGCTATCCGTATCGGTGGTGTTCCTTTAGATATCCAAGATGATTTCTTACAACAACTAAGAACTTTCTTAGATAAATTACCTCAAAACATTAAAGATTATGAGGATCTATTAGATAGCAACCGTATCTGGAGAATGAGGATGGAAGATGTTGGTGTAATTCCAACAGATATGGCTCTTTCTTGGGGTTGTACAGGTCCAATGCTAAGAGCATCTGGTGTTGCTTGGGATATCTGTAAAGAAGAGCCTTACGAGTTATACGACGAAGTAGAGTTCAATGTACCATTCTCAGACAAAGGTGACAACTTCGCACGTTACCGTATCTATATGGAAGAGATGAGAGAGTCTGCAAAGATCCTTTACCAAACAATAGAGATGTATGAGAAATGTGTAAAAGACGGCCAAACTGAGTTAATGGCTCATGCACCGAAATATATCTCAGCTCCTAAGCTGGATATCATGACGCAAAACTATTCGTTAATGCAACACTTCGTACTAGTTACTCAAGGTATGAGACCACCAGTTGGTGAAGTATATGTTCCAACGGAGTCTCCAAAAGGTGAACTTGGATATTACATCAATTCTC